>JBGXMX010000072.1:0-3845 GCA_041809245.1 Glaesserella sp. | reverse complement strand
GTTGTTGAAAATGAAGCTGTGTTTTTTTGATCATACTTATCTAAATTTTGTGCAAATGGGTGATCTAAATCCTGCAAAACGGATCCGAAATGCGTATAATGCCTGCAATTTTTTTGTAATCAAGTCATTTGGGGAAAAGAGATGAAAACAATCGAAGTTGATGATGAATTATACCATTATATTGCAAGCCGTACTCAAGCGATTGGCGAAAGCGCCTCAGATATTTTACGTCGTTTATTACGTTTGCCGGCTTCGCCTCAACCTTTTGTACTGGTGCAAGAAAATATGATTAACGAGCTAAAAGATCTCGCTCAATTACCGCCAAAGAAAAAGAGTTCGCCGAGTATTCAGGATAAAGTCGTCAAACGTCTTGAATTTGTACTGGCTTCGGGATTATTTAATAATGAAACCAAAGGCGTAAACCGTTTTTTAATGTTACTTTCAGCCATGTATGCGGCGCACCCTGAAGGTTTTGCACAGGCTACGGAACATGTACAAGGCAGCGAACGGGTCTATTTTGCCCGTGATGAAGCGACTATTTTGGCCACAGGCAGCGGAGCAAAAGCAAAGCAGATCCCCGACTCGCCGTTTTGGGTGATTACAAATAATAATACGGAACGTAAAGGCATTATTTTATGTGCGTTAATGGAAGCGATGGCGCTACCGGAAAGCATGATTGAGCGTGTTAAATCTCTGTTTAGCGTATGACAAATTTTCCTTGCTTCCCAAGTTCCTTTTGGGCAATGCAATCGCCTCTGTCTCCTGCGATGGTATGGGAACGGGGCGATTGTGTTTTTCTAAGCGGTATACCTGAGCGGTTGACTTGGCTACAGTGGCAGCAGTTGTTAACCGAAACCGTGATATGGTTAAAAAAACAAGGAATCGATTCCGATATGCTGGTTGCTTATTCGGGTTCGCAGCGTTTAGTCGGGCTACTTTGCTATATGGGCCTGATTTTCGTCGGAGGGCGAATATTAATGTTGAACCCGGCGCTTTCCGAGCTATAACGTCAGCAGATTTTGCAACAAAACGGCGTTCAATGTGTATTATCCGAAGCGGATTTTGCAAATTTTTCCCCGAATTTAACCGCTTGTGCGGACTTTTCGTTTCAACCTGAACGTCCGGCGACTTTGACGTTGACTTCCGGTTCATCGGGCATACCTAAAGCCGTTGTTCATTCAGTTCGCAATCATTTGGACAATGCTAGAGGGGTGAGTGAGCTTATGCGTTTTTCTGCGAAAAATTCGTGGCTGCTCAGTTTACCGCTGTTTCACGTTTCAGGACAGGGGATTGTATGGCGCTGGCTGTCTGCAGGGGCAACCCTTTATCTGACTGAAGTTAAAGATAATATTTGGCAGTGGCTGCAACAGGTTACTCATGCCTCGCTTGTGCCGACACAACTACAGCGCTATCTCAGCCGTTTGCCGGCTCATCAGCAAATTACCCAACATATTTTATTGGGCGGTGCGTATATCCCTGCCGGCTTAATTCAACAAGCTCAAACCCACGGTATAGAAACTTATGCAGGTTACGGAATGACGGAAATGGCGTCGACGATTTGTGCAAGTCAGGGAGATAATGATAATGTCGGGAAACCTTTAGCCGGAAGAGAAGTCTATCTTACCGAGGGCGAAATTTGGGTGAGAGGTGCAGGGCTTGCGATGGGGTATTGGTTAGACGGTCAAATCGTGCCGCTAACCAACACCAAAGGCTGGTTTGCCACCAAAGACAAAGGCGAGTGGACGGCTGAAGGCAAACTCGTGGTTAAAGGCAGATTGGATAATATGTTTATTTCAGGCGGTGAAAATATTCAACCGGAAGAGATTGAAGCCGTCTTCAATCAGTGTGAAATCGTGAAAAATACGCTGATAGTGCCGATTCCCGATCAAGAATTTGGCAAAAGACCGGTCGCATTCGTTGAATTTCATACCGAATACAACCAACAAGCGCTCGATTTTTTGCAAAATTTTGCAAAAGAACGTTTAGAAAAATTTAAATTGCCATGCCATTACTTGCCGTTAGACAGTGAACAGTGGCAAGGGAGTGGAATTAAAATTTCAAGAAAGCAGCTTCAACAAGCTGCAGAACAAAGAGTAAAACAACAGCAATGATAAAAAAACGAATTTGGCAGATTTTACTGTTATTACTTTTCAGCCTTCCTGCGCATTCTGCGGTAGAGGATTGGGTATCGGCGGAAGACATCAAAGTGCAATTAGATGCGATAAAAAGCAGTAACAGCACCACCGATGAGGCTGCGCTATTGGCAAAAAATTTAGAAGGTACACTGGCTTTTATTGAAAAAGCGAAAAAGCAGCAAGCCGATTTAGATGCGCTTGAGTTAAAACTGAAAAATGCACCGAAAACCTTGGAAAAATCGCAAACAACGGTTAAACAGTTGAGTGATTCTTTGGCATCGCTTAAAAATAGCTTCGGTCAATTAAGCAATACTGAAATTGAAAACCAACAGGATGAAATTCACCAACAATTACAGGCAATTCAAACGTCCTTAAATGAAGTGAATTCAAGTTTGGCAAATTATCGTGCCATTACGGAACAAACACGCAAACAGCAAACTGAAAATAACGCTCAGGCGGAAAAATTAACCCGCTGGAAATATAATAGCCAAGCCAGTAAGTCATTAATTGATAAATATAATGCCGAATTAAAATATATCGAATTAAATAATCGCTATAACTTTTTATTAAGTCAAAATGCGAACGTATTGATCTCTTTAGAAGAAGCCAAACGTAGCGAAATCAGTTTACGGCAACAAATTTTGCAACAAAAATTAATTTATTTACAAGAAGAGTTAAATGCGAACAGATTAAAAGAGTTTGAGGCGCAAACGAAACAAGCGGAAGAGTTAAAAGCGAATAATAAAGTAGAAAATCCGATTATTCAGGAACAGCTGACTTTAAATACCGATTTAAGTCAATATTTGGTAGAGCAAACACAAAAAGCAAATACATTATCGCAGGATAATCTCAGAGCAAGAAATGTATTAGACAGCTTAACCCAAACCCAGCGTAACATTGAGGAGCAAATTAGTGCTTTGCAAGGTACGCTGGTACTTTCGCGTATTATTAACCAACAAAAACAAGCGTTACCGACAGAGCGTTTAATTAAAGGGCTTGCCAAAGATATTACCAATTTGCGGGTTGAGATTTTTGAATTATCCCAAAAAAGAGACGAGCTCTATAACATTAATAGTGTAATCACTAAATTAGAATCGGATAATAAAATATTATTTGATGACAGTGAGCGGGAAACTTTAACGGATATTTTAAAAGAACGTGAGAAAATTTTAGTCGATTTGGTTAAAACCTTAAATTCGCAGCTTAATTTGTCTAATGAAATAGAATCGACGCAAAAACAGATTATTACTATTGGCGATGCACTACAAAATAAATTGCAACAACAAAGTTTTTGGGTGCAGAGTAATAGTCAAATTGATTTTTCTTGGCTGGAGAATTTTCCTAAATTAGCCATTATACAAATTGCCGAATTAACCAAATATATTGGTTTTGATAATATTCAGCAGAATATACTTTCCGCTGCAATATTCTTATTAGTATTACTGACTGTTTATACGTTATTACTTTGGAAAAAAGATCAGATTAAAGCACGTTTGGCAGTGATTGCGGGGCAAGTCAATACCCTTAAAAATGACAGCCATTGGCATACGCCGGAGGCGATGTTTTGGACAATCGTACTGACATTACCAAGCGCCATTTCATTTTTAATGGTAACGACAATTGTGTTGTTGCTGTTTTTTGCGGCACCTTTTGATGTTTCCGGCTGGGTTGCCGAGGCTTTCGGTTACTGGGTTTTCTTTGCTACTATTT
>JBGXMX010000071.1:0-5562 GCA_041809245.1 Glaesserella sp. | reverse complement strand
TTAAAATCCCCCTTAATCCCCCTTTTTCAAAGGGGGAAACTTATGTTCTTATGCCTTCCAACTTTCCGCCAAATCACGTGAAAGTTTGCTCACATTTCCTGCACCTTGTGCCAAAATTAAATCACCGTCTTGGATAATTTGATCTAACACTTCGCCAAGTTGTGCTGTATCCGATACTAAAATCGGATCAACTTTGCCAAGATTACGGATAGAACGACATAGATCTTTACTCTCTGCGCCCACAATTGGTGCCTCGCCTGCGGCATACACATTGAGCATAACCAACGCATCTACTTGCGATAATACTTTAACGAAATCATCAAATAAATCACGGGTACGAGAATAACGGTGCGGTTGGAATACCATTACCACACGTTTATTTTCCCAGCCTTGGCGAGCGGCTTTAATCGTTACATCCACTTCCGTTGGGTGATGTCCGTAGTCATCAACTAACATCACTTTACCATTTGGACGAATAAATGAACCTAACTGGTCAAAACGACGACCTGCACCTTGGAAATCTGCAAGAGCAGCCAAAATCGCTTCATTGGCAATGCCTTCTTCTTTCGCAACCGCTAACGCTGCCGTTGCATTCAGTGCATTGTGTCTACCCGGTACATTTAATAAGACTTCAATACGCTCGCCCGTTGGGCAAACCACCGTATAATGCCCTTGGAAGCCTGTTTGTTGATAATCTTCAATACGGTAATCGGCTTTTTCACTAAAACCATAGCTAATCACTTGGCGACCCACTTTCGGAGCAATTTCCATTACCGTTTCATCATCAGCACACATTACTGCTAAACCATAGAAAGGCAGGTTGCGTAAGAAACGTACATAGGTCTCTTTCATTTTCTCGAAATCGCCGCCGTAGGTATCCATATGGTCTGGTTCAATGTTGGTCACAACAGATACCATCGGTTGTAAATGTAGGAATGATGCATCACTTTCATCAGCTTCTGCAATTAAGTAACGGCTTGCACCTAAATGGGCATTTTTACCCGCCGACTTTACTAAACCACCGTTTACAAAAGTTGGATCTAATCCAGCTTCCGTATAAATCATTGAAATCATTGCTGTTGTGGTAGTTTTACCGTGCGTCCCTGCAATCGCAATACCGTGACGGAAACGCATAATTTCCGCTAACATCTGCGCTCGTTGAATCACAGGAATGCGCGCTTCTTTTGCTGCCGCAACTTCTGGGTTACTTTCATCAATCGCACTCGAAGCTACGACTACGCTCGCACCTTCAATATTTTCTGCTTTATGCCCAATAAAAACTTTTGCACCTGCTTTGGCTAAGCGTTGCGTTACAGCACCATCAGCAATATCCGAGCCTGAAATTTGATAACCTTCATTTAATAATACTTCAGCAATCCCAGACATACCTGCACCACCAATCCCAATAAAGTGGATTTGGTTTACACGACGCATTTCAGGGACTAATTTTTTAACTTTATCTTGGAAATTTTTCATTTTTATTCCTTATATTCGATCATTTTGCAAAAAATCTACAAAATTTGACCGCTTACAAACTATTTTCCACAATCACTTCCGCCACACGTTTGGCGGCTAATGGTGTGGCTTTCGCTCTTGCTTTTACCGCCATTTCCGTGAGTTTTTGACGATCGGCAATTAAAGGTTCTAATGCTTTTAATAAACTTTCAGGGGTAAAATCCTGTTGTTCAATAATCACTGCCGCACCTGCCTGAGCAAGATATTCCGCATTTAAAAATTGCTGACGATCTTTATGTTGAAACGGCACAAAAATCGCAGGTAATCCTGCTGCAGCAATTTCACATACGGTTAAAGCACCCGAACGACAAATTACCAAGTCTGCCCATTCATAAGCGGCTTTCATATCATCAATAAATTCGCTTGCAGTACCGTTGCCTGTGGCTTGATAAACTTCTTTCACACCGGCTAATTTGCCTTTACCGACTTGATGGCTAATAAACACATTCTGTCCTAAAACTTTCGCCACTTCTGGTACCGTTTTATTGATTACCAATGCCCCCTGACTACCGCCCATCACTAAAATATTGATCGGATAGCCTTTTTCGGCAAAACGCTGCTCCGGTGGTGCGATTTGAAACAGATCTTGGCGAACAGGATTTCCCACCACTTCCGCATTTGGAAACGCTGTTGGAAACGCTTGTAAAGTACGGCGAGCAATTTTAGAAAGCCATACATTCGTTAAACCTGCCACCGCATTTTGTTCGTGCAAAATAACAGGTACGCCACATAATTTCGCCGCAATTCCACCCGGTCCAGACACATAACCGCCCATTCCCAATACGGCATCAGGCTTGTAGGTCTGAATAATTTTTCTTGCTTGAAGTACTGCTCTTAAAATTGCAAAAGGGGCTGTCAGTAACGCTTTGATCCCCTTGCCCTTTAATCCTGAAATTTGAATAAACTCAATCGGAATACCGTGCTTCGGTACAAGATCCGCCTCCATCCGATCTTTGGTACCAAGCCAACGGATTTCCCACCCTTGTTGTTGTAATTCTTTTGCTACCGCAATCGCAGGAAAAACGTGCCCGCCCGTACCGCCTGCCATTACTAATAATTTTTTTGTCATTTTATTTCCTAAAATCCATTAATCATCGTTCAAATGAGCATGCCCGATTCTTTCGAGGCGATTTTCGTAATCTATTCGAATCAAAATCGCCATTGCAATTGACATAATGATAAGACTGGAGCCGCCGTAACTGACTAATGGGAAAGTTAAACCTTTGGTCGGTAACAACCCCGATGCCACGCCTAAATTCACAAAGCCTTGTAAAAAAATCCAAACGCCAATACCAAAAGCAAAAAAACCTTTGAATCGTTCGTCTAAAATTAATGATTCCTTGCTGATTTTTAATGCCCTTAACGTTAAAGCGCACAATAATACAACAATAACGACAATCCCCCAAAAGCCAAATTCTTCTGCCACCACCGCCATCACAAAGTCCGTATGCGCTTCAGGCAAATATTCCAGTTTTTGCACGGAATTGCCTAAACCTCTGCCCCAAAATTCTCCTTGTCCAAATGCCATTTGAGAATTTGAAAGTTGGAAACCGTCGCCATAGGCATCGGCAAACGGATCCATAAATGATGTAACACGTTTTAAACGATATTCCGAAGTTAGTACCAAGAATGCAAAAGCTAACCCTCCTGTAATCGCTAACAGAAGGAATTGAAATAGTTTCGCCCCCATAATAAATAGCATCGCAAACGTTAAAACAAACAGCACGGCGGTACTGCCTAAATCAGGTTGTAACAGCAATAACGCACTAAATAGCCCAAGAATAATCATTGGGCGCAAAAAACTGAGGCTTTTAGTTCGCATTTCATAAAATTTACGAACATAAAAGCTGGAGAAATAACAAATCACCGCTAACTTTGCTAATTCAGCCGGTTGAAAATTAATCGGCCCAATAGGAATCCAGCGTGTCGCCCCGTTCACATTTTTACCAAGCACAAGCACGACCACGAGTAACAGTAAAGACAAAATAAAAAACCAGCCGTTAAAACGTTCCCATTTTTCACTTGGGATTTGTACAAAAAAAGCACAAGCACATAATGCGGCAACAACATAAATACCGTCTCTTAAGGCAAAATAAAAGGGGTCATCATACAGCCTTGTACTGACAGGAATAGCGGCTGACGTCACCATCACAAATCCAATCACTAACAAGCTGATAAAAAGCCAAATGAGCGTTCTATCATACAATGAATTCGAGGGCGTTAATCTTGTCCACTTATCCCATTCTTGCTTGACTTTTTCCAGCATTACGCTTGTACCCCTTGAGCCAAGGCAGCAAACTGCTTACCACGCTCTTCAAAATTTTTAAACTGATCTAAACTGGCACAGGCCGGTGAAAGTAGCACCATATCGCCTGCTTTTAATGTTAAACGAATTTGTGCGACAGCTTGTGTCATTGTTTCTACCAAAACGCTATTTTGAGTTAAAGCGGCTAGTTCCGCCCCATCTTTTCCGAAGCAGTAACACACCGTATTCGGCTGATTCACAAAAGGTTTTAGCTCGGAAAAATCGGCATCTTTTCCGTCACCGCCCAACAAGAGATAAAGCGTTCCTTCGACTTGTAAACCATTTAATGCAGCCACGGTACTGCCGACATTCGTTGCTTTTGAGTCGTTAATCCAACGCACGCCATCATTCGTCGGCACTAACTGGAAACGGTGATCTAATCCCGAATAGCTTTGTAGCGCTTTCACAATACCCGAACGAGCAACACCAGCCGCTTCCGCCAATGCCATTGACGCTAAGGCATTCATCACATTGTGGCGACCGGTAATTTTTAGCTCATCAATCGCAACGACAGCTTCATCGCCTGAATAAAGTTCGCCATTGCAAGCGGTATATTCTGCGTCTTTTTCTGCAAATTTTTTCAGAGATCCGACCGCTTGCTCAGGGAAAGTTTGCGGATCTTCACCATTCACAATCACATTTTCAGCATTGTGATAAATTTTCAATTTTGCTTGGCGGTAATCTTCAATGCTCTCATAGCGATCCATATGATCTTCACTGATATTTAAAATGGTCGCCGCTTTCGCTTTTAGGGAATAGGTCGTTTCTAGCTGGAAGCTCGATAATTCCAACACATAAAGTTCGTAATCGCCTTTCAATAAACTCAACGCTGGCACGCCGATATTGCCCCCCATTCCAACCTTAACTCCGGCTTGTTTTGCCATTTCAGTCGTCAAAGTCGTCACGGTACTTTTACCATTCGAGCCTGTAATCGCAATAATCGGAGCTTTTGCTTCACGACAGAACAACTCAATATCGCCAACCACTTCCACACCGGCTTGAATAGCTTGCTGAATTTCAGCCGTTGCTAAAGCAAGCCCCGGGCTAATCACAATTAAATCGGAACTTAATAGCCACTCAAGGTTTAAACTGCCTGTGTGTAGTGGAATGTCCTTCGGCAATTTATCCGCCCCTGCTGGATTTGCACGGGTATCAATCACTCGTACTTGAGCCTGTTTGTCCGCAAAAAATTCGACACAAGATAAACCCGTTGTGCCTAAGCCGATGATTGTGATGGTTTTGCCTTGATATTGATTTTGCATTTTGTTGTTCTCTTAAATTTGTAAAATATTGCCTAAATTAGACCGCTTGTATTTGAAAGCCGTTAGTTTGAAGCTCTGCCAGTAAATTATTTCCCCACTCGACTCTTTCTTCACTTTCTAAATAAATGACATTGTTTTCAATACTAAACATCAACGTTGGTGCTTCAAAAGAGTTATCGTATAAGAAACTTTCATCAGCAATGAGCAGTGCAGAGACTAAATTTTTTCGACTGATTTTAAATCGTTTACGCACCGTTTCAGGCTCAATAAAGTGTCCACCACTTTTTACACGAGCATTTACTCGTGCGACATTTAAATCGGCGTGAACCAAACCAATGTAATTTAACCTGACTTCAAATCCTGCATCTTTAGCTTTCTGCATTCGTTGCAAAATAGATTTACCTGATAGCGTTGATTCCATTGAGAATGAAATTTTATGCTCAATGGCAAATTTAAATAATTCTATTGCTTTACGCCCCG
>JBGXMX010000070.1:0-6487 GCA_041809245.1 Glaesserella sp. | reverse complement strand
CTGCTATGGCTTTTTTATTAACAATGTCGATGGATAAAATCCTTTAAAAACATCATCTTATTGCTATCTGAAAGCCCTGTATGAGCAGATAATTTACTCTTTATTTCCTTAAAAAATGACTCTAAACGATTCGTTGTCCTTGGTATGTTTAATGTAGCATATTCTTGGTAAATAAAGAGATATTCCATATTCCGTTTTAGGCTCTGCTTTTCGCGCTTTTTGAATATGGCGTTGGATAGTACGAACAGAGCAAGCAAACTCCTTTGCAAGTTCTTGATAGGTTTGCTTTTTAGAGGAATATTTAAACCAAATATCTTCTGGGTTTGGTCGCATAGATGCAACAAAATTGCGCTGACAATCAAGGCATTTATAACGTTGTATACCATTGATTTTGCCATACTTCTTGAGATGATTTGATGAGCAGAAAATGCAATTTTTTTGTCATTTTTATAAAAAGTGAGTTAAAGCCTTATATTACAAGGTTTCAACCCACTTCGCAGACTCCATTTTGTCTACTATGCCCTTTTCTTATATTTCATCAATATTACAGGCAGATTTTGCAAAAAATCTGCCAAATATGACCGCTTGAGGCTGCTCACATTTGATACGGGAGATCATTGTAAGCAGGTTATAGAGAGCCGTTATTGGTTTCCAATCCCCTTATGTCTTAATAACGCATCTAACGTAGGCTTGCGACCACGGAAGCGTTCAAACAACACCATCGGTTCTTCCGAACCGCCACGGGTTAGGATGTTATCTAGGAAAGACTGTCCGACTTCACGATTGAAAATCCCTTCTTCTTCAAAGCGTGCAAAGGCATCTGCCGATAATACTTCCGCCCATAAGTAGCTGTAATAGCCTGCAGCATAGCCCCCAGCGAAGATGTGTGAGAAGCTGTGTGGGGTGCGTACGAAGGTCGGCAATTCCACTACGGCGACCTGTGCTTTGACTGCTTTTAGCGTATCTAATACGATATTTTCTTTCGGCTCGCTCATATGTAAGCGGAAATCAAATAAACCAAATTCTAACTGGCGTAACACAAACATTGCCGCTTGGAAGTTTTTCGCTTTCAGCAACTGGGTCAATTTCTCTTTTGGCAATGGCTCGCCTGTTTGGTAATGTCCTGAAATAAAGGCAAGGGCATCTTCTTCCCAGCACCAGTTTTCAAGGAATTGACTTGGTAACTCAACCGCATCCCACGGCACGCCGTTAATCCCTGAAACGTCACCTACATCAATTTCGGTCAGCATATGGTGAATACCGTGTCCAAACTCGTGGAACAGGGTGGTGACTTCATCGTGTGTGAACAGTGCAGGTTTATCGCCAATCGGTTTATTGAAGTTACAGGTTAAGTAGGCAACAGGTTTTTGCAATGAACCGTCCGCTAGACGTTTTTGATTGATACAATCGTCCATCCAAGCACCGCCACGTTTATTTTCACGGGCATACAAATCCAAATAGAATGAGCCACGCAAGCGGTCAGTTTCATCAAAAATATTGAAAAAACGGACATTCTCGTGATAGCTGTCAAATTCTTTCTGCTCTTCCACTCGCATACCAAAAATGCGTTTCACCAGTTCAAATAAACCGGAAAGAACACGTTCTTCAGGGAAATAAGGGCGAAGCTCTTCATCGTTGATCGCATATAGGGCTTGTTTCTGTTTTTCACTATAAAATGCAATATCCCACGGCTGTAACTCGTTTACGCCATAGCTCTCTTTTGCAAAGGCTTTTAGCTCTGCTAACTCTTTTTTGCCTTGCTCTTTAGAACGATTTGCTAAACCTTCCAAGAAATCAACCACTTGCGTTGGGTTTTCCGCCATTTTTGTGGCAAGGGAAAGATCAGCATAGCTTTCAAAACCGAGTAATTTGGCTAATTCTAAGCGTAACTCAAGGGTTTCCGCCATAATTGCGGAGTTATCCCATTTACCTGCATTTGGACCTTGATCTGACGCTCGTGTGTTATAGGCTTCATACATTTTTTGGCGAAGCTCACGGTTTTCACAATAGGTCATCACAGGTAAATAGCTTGGAAATTCAAGGGTAAAGCGGTAGCCTGATTTTTCTTTGCTTTGAGCTGAAAGTTTCGCCCCTTCAAGTGCCGACTCCGGTAAGCCTTTCAGATCTGCTTCATCTTCAATCACAATATCCCACCCCATTGTCGCATCAAGGACATTGTTGCTAAATTGCGAGCTGAGTTCAGATAAACGAGCTGAAATTTCGCCATAGCGTTTCTGTTTATCTGCCGGCAATGAGATCCCTGATAACTCAAAATCACGCAAGCTGTTTTCAATCGCTTTTTTCTGAGCGAGAGAATAAGTGGCAAACTCAGGGCTGTTTTTCAGTTTGACGTAGCCTTGATATAAACCTTGGTGTTGTCCGACCCAAGTGCTGTATTCGGATAACATCGGCAAGCACGCTTGATAAGCTTCACGCAGTTCAGGGCTATTTTTTACTGCATTAAGATGTCCAACTGGCGACCACGCACGAGAGAGCTTATCCCCTGTGATCGCTTGCGGTAGGTAGAAGTTTTCCCACGTTGGTGTATCAATTTGAGAAACTTGTTCAATGGTATCACGGCATTGTTGAATTAACTGCTCAATAGCAGGCACAACGTGTTCAGGTTGAATTTGTGAGAATTTAGGTAAACCTGTGTTGTTTAAAAGTGGGTTTGACATGATTCTTCCTTTATTTAACGTAAAAAACGCCTTTAAGTTTGGGGTATTTTGTGGAAATATCAAGAGAAAATTGATTTTTTACAGAGGCGCAGGTAGGATTTTGCCATCTTTCACTTATCATAAGGAGTTTTTATGACAACTTATATCCCTCCTCAAGTATGGACTTGGGAACAACCCAATGGCGGTGAATTTGCCGCAATCAATCGCCCGATTTCAGGAGCTACTTTTGATTTTACGCTGCCTCAAGGTCAAAAAGGACTACAACTTTACTCTTTAGGTACGCCAAACGGGGTTAAAGTCACGATTTTACTGGAAGAGTTACTGGAAAAAGGAATTACCCAAGCGGAATATGATCTGTTCAAAATTGATATTCGCCAAGGAGATCAATTCGGTAGTGGGTTTGTTGAGATTAACCCTAACTCTAAAATTCCGGCATTACGTGATCTCACCACAGACCAACCGCAGAATGTATTTGAATCAGGGGCGATTTTGCTCTATTTAGCAGAGAAATTCGGTGCTTTTATTCCTACGGATTTTGCTAAACGTACCCAATGCCTTTCTTGGTTATTTTGGCAGATGGCAAGTGCGCCTTATGTAGGCGGTGGATTCGGACATTTTTATAAATATGCGCCTGAGAAATTGGAATATCCGATTAACCGTTTTACGATGGAAACTAAACGTCAGTTAGATTTACTCAATAAACATTTAGCTGACAGAGAGTATATTTGCGGTGATGAATATAGCATTGCGGATATTGCGATTTGGGCGTGGTACGGACAGTTAGTGCTGGGAAGAGTATACCAAGCCGTTGAGTTTTTAGATGCGAAAAGCTATCGGCATTTAGTGGCATGGGCGGAAAAAATAGAACAACGCCCTGCGGTACAAAAAGGGTGTAATGCCGATTATCAACTGCTTCGTGCAGAATAAAATAATGCCTCTGAATCACTAAATTCAGAGGCATATTGCAAAATTTTTGCCGGATTTGAGCGCTTGTAACGGCAAGCTTATTTCTCTGATGAGAAACCCGATTTCACCCCGTGCATACTTGGCAGCTGGTGAGCAATCCCTTTGTGGCAATCGATACAGGTTTTTCCTTCTTGTTCTGCTAAAGCATGCATTTTGGCCGCAACGGTTTTTTGTTGGGTAAAGTCCATATCGGAGAAATTATGACAGTTGCGACATTCTTGTGAATTATTGGCTTTCATCCGAGCCCATTCACGTTCTGCCATTTCCAAACGGTGCGCTTCAAATTTCTCTTTGGTATCCACTTTCCCCGTATAGTGCGCCAACACTTCGGTGCTAGCTTGGATTTTACGTTTCCATTTCGGGAAGAATTCATGCGGAACGTGGCAATCGGCACAATCTGCCTTCACACCGCTGCGGTTTGAGTAGTGAACGGAGGCTCGATATTCGGGTACCACGTCATTCATATGACAGCTAGAGCAAAATTCTTCGGTATTAGTGTGTTCCAAAGCAGTATTGAATCCGCCCCAAAATAAGATACCGCCAATCGCAGAAACTAAAATGAGAAAACCGATGCCGATTCTGCTTGGAGTCTTGAACCAAGTCCAAAACTTTTTAATCAATTTAATCATGATGACTCCTAGTTATTACCGTAGCCTTTCATCGGCTGGAATTCGTTCGGTACGATCGGTTTCACATCCGCCATCGGCACATGACAAGATAAGCAGAAATAACGGCGCGGAGCGGTTGTTCCCGCCACGACATTGCCGTCACGATCGGTAAAATGGGTCGGGCTGATACGGGTTGCGCCTGTGACGCGCGAAGCCTCAACACTATGACAGTTTAAACATTGGTTAACGTTTTTTGTCACTTGATAGCCGGTAACTGCGTGCGGAATCATCGGTGGCTGGTTAACATAACTTAATGCCGCCAGCGGTGTTTCTTTCGGCTCATTATGGAACGCCGGTGCGACATTTTCGACCGCCGCTTGAAAATTATTGCCCACAGGTTCGTTGGCTATGGTTGATGCCGCAAAGCAAGCCATTAACATCACAAAGGTTTTTTTCATCATTTGGTTCACTCCAACAAATTAATTGACCGTTTTCACCGGAATATCCCGTGTAAAACGGTGAGTAAAAGTAAATACTTTTTCTGCGCAGACATCAATGCAACGTCCGCAACTAATACAATCTTTTGAAAGCACAAGCAGGCTTTCATTATTTTTTCCGTGTAGCGGGGCGCGTAGGACTTGCGGTTCCGGACAAACGTTATAGCAGTCCATGCAGTTGTCACATAGGCTGCGATCTTTGACTTTAATGCGTAATACGCTTTTTGCTCCGATAATGCCGTAGGTTGCCCCCACCGGGCAAAGATGACCGCACCAGCCGTGTTCGGCAATCAGTAAATCGAATAAAAAGACCGCTAACACCAGCCACAGGGTTGCCCCAAAACCGTAAATTAACGCCCGACCAAAGGCTGCAACCGGGTTAAGCCATTCCCACAACAATAAGCCGCTTACCGCACTGCCTATCAGGATCATCACTAAAATGCCGTAACGTAAATTACGTGAAATCTTGGCACTTTGGCGAATACCCAATTTGCGTCTCAACCAAGCGGCACAGTCCGTTACAATATTGAGCGGGCAGACCCAGCCACAAAATACTTTGCTACCAAGTAACGCATAGCAGCCTACGACCACTAAAACCCCTATCAATGTTGTCATTTCAGGTAAATAGCCCGTGGCTAAGCTTTCCGCCACAATCAGCGGATCCGACATTGGGATCACATCAAATAACAGACTGCCGGAATAATTACCTTTTAAAATCCAGTAACCCCAGTACGGACCGGACCAAAACATGAATAAGATCGCCAGCTGGCTGACTCGTCGCCAAAACAGAAAACGGTTGGCGTACCAAAAACCCCATTTTTCACGGGCTTCTTTTCCTGCGTATTTCGGTGAATTTGCCATTAGTTGCCCTCCGGTCTACGTGTCGGTAAGGTAATCAAGCCTTCCGGTGCAAGAGACTTGCCTGCTTTTTCCGCTTCTTGCCAACCGAAGCGGTAATGTCCGCCAAGGATACCTTTCGCCAACGACATTGGTAAGACTTTGATTGCCGCCTCTTCTAAGACACAACCTTGCTCACATTTCCCGCAGCCGGTGCACGCCTCGGAATGTACCGTCGGGATAAATACCGTGTGCAGTTTAGTCCGCTCGTTTTGATGTCTTTCTAAGGTAATCGCTTTATCAATCAGCGGACAAACACGATAACAAACGTCACAACGCAATCCCTGCCAGTTAAGGCAAGTTTCGTGGTCAAGCAGTACCGCCAAGCCCATTCTTGCATCATCAATATTCTCTTGTGTCGCATCTAATGCACCGCTCGGGCACGCTTTGGCACAAGGGATATCGGGACACATTTCACAAGGCTTATCACGGGCAATAAAGTAGGGTGTTCCTGCTTCCATCGGCGATATGAGTGAAGCCAAATGCAACATCTCATGCGGACAAGCTTGGACGCATTGTCCGCAGCGAATGCAAGCCGCAGAGAAGTCGTCATCATTTTCCAACGCAAAAGGCGGACGAATCGCCACACCTTCGCGCGCAAGGCTTTGTTTTTGCTGCAAAGCTAAAATTAAACCGATACCGCATACGCCGGCAGCGGTTCTAGTCGCATTTTTAAAAAATTGGCGACGATTTTGATCAATTTTCACAACGCCCCCTTTTTGCAAAATTTCAGTGAAATCCGACCGCTTGTCAGGTCATTTTCGGAACTATTCCCCCAACTAGGGGGAATATATAAGTCCTAGATTTTTTCCACTTTCACCGCACATTTTTTAAAGTCGGT
>JBGXMX010000069.1:0-12953 GCA_041809245.1 Glaesserella sp. | reverse complement strand
TCGGCATCTTGCGCCCGATTTTTTGCGATTCAATCAGCACAATCACTTCCCGTGAAACATCCGCCATCACCTGACTTAAGCCGACCAATTCGTTAAAAGTGGTTGTGCCACGGGTGAGATCCAAACCGTCCGCCCCGATAAAGAGTTGGTCGAAATCATAAGAACGCAAAACCTTTTCCGCCACTTTACCTTGGAAAGATTCTGAACGGGCATCCCAAGTTCCGCCGGTCATTAATACCGTCGGCTCACATTCTAATGTCGTTAATTCGTTTGCTAGGGCAAGGGAATTTGTCATCACCACCAAGCCGGTATGATTCAATGCTTTCACAAGCGCCCCTGTAGTGCTGCCGCTATCAATAATAATCCGATTATGTTCACGAATTTGATTAGCGGCACTATTGGCAATGGCTAACTTTTGTTTCGAAAGATTTTCTTGCGAATCATCAATTAATTCGGACGGTAATTTAACCGCACCACCATAACGACGCAGTAAAAAACCGCTCTCTTCTAGAGCGGTTAAATCTTTGCGGATCGTCACTTCTGAGGTCTCAAACAGGTGGGCGAGATATTCCACACTGACTTCGCCTTGTTCCTGAACAATATTTACGATCACTTGGCGACGCTGTTGAGTGTTTCTTTTTGACATATTTAAACAAATTTTGAATCAAAACTTATTAAATTATAAATCGAAAGATAGGTAATGAAAAGAGGAATTTGTGAGGCAAGCGGTCTAATTTGCAAATTTTTTTGCAATTCGAACCGCTTGTAAAGATTAGTTTTGCTTGTATTTCAAATAGTTAAGTTGCAACCATTGTAAGCCGACAACGGCAATTACATTATCAATTTTACCTTCAACAACCCATTGATAGGCCTGCTCACGGCTGACGACGTGTACGAGAATATCTTCCCCTTCCTCCTCCAAACCGTAAACGCCACCGACTTGTGAGCTGTCTACCAAGCCTAAAAACAGATGCAAACGCTCCACCGCACCGCCGGGGCTGTCCCAAATGCTTAATGCATGCTCAACCTTCTCTACCGTTAAGCCCGCTTCTTCATAACTTTCACGCATTGCAACATTTTCAGGCGTTTCGCCTTCATCCACCATACCGGCAATCAGCTCCACCAACCAAGGAGATTGATGACTGTTTGGGTCATAAGCCCCGATTCGTACCTGCTCAACCAGCACCACCTTGTCTCTTAAGGGATCGTAAGCGATTAATGCGGCAGCCGCTCCTTTAATCATTAGTTCACGAACAATTTCACCGCTCACCCCGCCCTTAAATAACTTATGGCGAAAGTACATTTTTTTCATCGTAAAGTGACCTTGATAAACAACCTCTTCACGTAGAATTTCTACATCTTTTTGCTGAAATTGATGGATCTGTGTCATAAATATTCCTTAACTTTTATGTAAACGGTCGGTATGTACCACGTATAAGGCAATAATCATCACTAAAATAGCCAACGCAAATAATAACGTATGCACGGCATTAGAGTGATCAACAATAATTAAACGAACCATTGCCGTAATACCGATATATAAAAAATAGCGTAACGGGAAATGGTAGTTATATTTAAAATACTGCACAATTAATGCCAAAAATTCAAAATATAAAAAGAAAATTACGATTTTCTCAACAATTTGGAATTTTTCGCTATGGCTCACAAATAAGTCAATTAATGAATAAGCTTCATAAAAAAGAGAATAGGTTAAAATAATCCCGATCACCAATAATGAAATATTTAATATCCATTGAAAACCTTCGGAAACCCATTTTCCGAATTTTGAATGTTTTGAGGCTAAATCTAAATTTGGCATAAAATCCTTAATTTACTTGATAAATAATCGGCGTTATCTGAGTTTCAATAAAACTCCCGTTTTGCCATTGTAAAACAGGCGGCAATGATAACACAGATTGAGGTTGTTCAAAAAAACAGGCAAGATAAAACGGCAATTGATGATAAAAACAGAGCCGCCCCGCAGGGCAATGGGAAGAGTGAATCCGCAATTCGCTCAAAGAGTGCTTAACTTCCGATAATTTCACAATCCCAACCCCTTGAGATTTCAACACCGCTTCACGCAAACACCAACTCAAATAAAAACGGCTTTCTAACGAAGCCAATTGCGGCAAGATATTCCCCTGTTGAATTTCCACTATTTCTTGCTCACCGGCATAATAGGCCAACAACTCTTTAAAACGGCGTATTTTTTGCGGATGCTCAATATCAATACCGACCACTGTTTTAGGCGATGAAACGGAAAAAATTACAGCCACCCAATCGCCCGAATGGGAAATATTAAAATCAATTTCAGGGTGTTCAATATAAGGTCTGCCGCTTGCCGTTTTTTTTATATCGGTTAATAACTTTGTATCTAAATGATATTTTTCAAAAATACGATGCAATAAAAAATATGCCACCCGACGGCTTTTCCATTTTCTGATTTGGCGCTCGGATAACTCGTCTTCCGTCTTATTTGCAGGTTTGGCATAAGCTAAAAATTCAGAGGGGAGTTGTTCGTCATAGCGGGCGAAAAAAATCTCCGGCTGTTTGGTTCTCATCTGGTTTCGCCGTTTGTTTTACACCAACACCCATTCAAATGGTCGTCAACTAAGCCCATCGACTGCATAAAAGCATAGCAAGTCGTTTCGCCGACAAAGACAAAACCTTTTTTCTTCAAGGCTTTTGACATTGCTGCTGAAACCGCAGTTTTCGCAGGCACTACATCAAGGCTTGGTACATTATTAATCTGTGGTTTGCCGCCCACAAACGCCCAAATAAATTGGCTGAAATCTTCTCCACGGGCTTGCATGGCAAGATAAGCACGGGCATTTTTAACAATCGCTTCCAGTTTGGCTCGGTGGCGAATTAATCCTGCATTTTGCATTAAAAGATCGATGTCGCTGTCGGTCATTAAAGCAATTTTTTGGGGATCAAATTGATGAAAAGCCTCACGATAGGCTTCGCGTTTTTTCAGTACGGTAATCCAAGAAAGCCCTGCTTGTTGCCCTTCAAGGCAGATTTTTTCAAACAGTTTTTGACTGTCGTATTCGGGTTTGCCCCATTCGGTGTCGTGATAAGTTACATAAATTTCGCTCTCACCGGCCCAAGAGCAACGGGTAATATTTGATTTCATTTAAAGTCCTATTGCATATTTCAGCGCTTGATTTTTGATCGGTGTGGCTCGTTCTGCGGCAATTAATGCGAGATTACGGGCAATTTTGACGGGTAACAAATCCGTTTTAAAGGCTTTATAAAAAACATCCATTCCCGTCTGCATTAATAAATTATCCGGTTTACGTTTACGCTCGTATTGGCTCAGTATATTCGGATCTGCAAAATTTTTGCCTTTTTCGAGCGCTTGTTGAAAGAGTTCAAGCAGTACTTTAACGTCTTTAAAGCCAAGATTAACGCCTTGCCCTGCCAAAGGGTTGATGGTATGCGCCGCATCACCGACCAATACCACACCACGATGGACATAGCGTTGGGCATGTTGGCGGGCAAGCGGAAAAGCCGCATGGGAAACCACCGAAACTTGACCTAATCGGCTTGGGAAATGGTGTTGAATTTCAGCCGTTAATTTTTCGGCACTGAGCTGTTTAAGTTGCAAAATACGTTGGGGAGAATCGTACCATACGATACAACCGTGATGACCCGAAAGCGGCAGAAAAGCACGAGGGCCGGAAGGGAAAAACTGTTGCCATGTGACACTTTGTTGCGGCAGATCCGTTTGCACCGTTGCCAGTAAGCAGTGTTGACGATACTGCCAGCCGGTTAAGCCGATTCCCGCCCACTGTCTTGCCAAAGAATTGGCGCCGTCACAGGCGATAATCAGCGGAGCCTGAAAATCACGTTCATCGACCTTCACCGTCCATATGTCTTGTTGGTAATTTGCAGAAATTCGGCTAAAACCGAGCGCTTGCGTACAGTTGGGATAAGCATTCAGTTGTTGCCATAAACTTCGTTGAATCAGGTTGTTTTCAACCATAAAACCGAGTTTATCCAAACCGATATCTTTGGCGTGAAACGCAGTATTAAAGCCGTCTATTTCCCAAGTTTCCAAACCATCGTAAGGACAAACCCGTTGTTGAGCTATCTGTTGCCACGCTCCGAGTTGTTCCAATAATGCAACAGATGCCACACTGATGGCAGAAATACGTACATCATAAGGTTTATCGGCTGAAAATGGAGGCAGCGGCTGTTTTTCAATTAAAGCAACATTAATACCCGCCTTTGCCAAACCAAGCGCCACGGCAGCCCCGACCATTCCACCACCGATGACGATCACATCTTGCTGATTCATACATTCCCCTTTCTATACAAGCGGTCGCTTTTCTTAAAAAAATTGCAATACTAGCTGTTGGCTCGTGCGAAAGCTGCGGCTTCGGCAATCAGCGCATCCGTCGGACGTACGCCCGTATATAATTCAAACTGCTCGACGGCTTGTAACACAATAACTTCCGCTCCTGAAATCGTCTGCTTGCCTTGCGCTTGGGCATAGTTAATCAACGGCGTTTCGGCAGGTAGCGCTACCACATCAAAGACAACGGTCGCCTTATCAATTAAGTTTTCCGCAAAAGATAGGCTCATCGCCTCTTTGCCGCCTGCCATACCGATTGGCGTGACGTTGACTAAAATATCCGCTTGCTGCCCTGCCAAGCTGTCAAGATATGAATAACCGTATAATTCAGCTAAGGCTTGCCCGGTTTGTGCATTACGGGCATACACTTTCAGGTTGGTAAATCCGGCATCTTTAAATGCTGCGACGACTGCTTTTGCCATACCGCCACTGCCGTGAACAATCACACAAGCGCTCGGATCAAGCTGATATTTTGCAATTAATTTGGCGATGGCGATATAGTCCGTATTATAGGCTTTTAGATAACCGTCGCTATTGACAATGGTATTGACCGACATAATCGCTTGTGCCGACGGGGAAATTTCGTCTAAAAACGGCATACAGCTCTCTTTAAACGGCATTGATACCGCACAGCCTCGAATACCAAGCGCCCGAACGCCTTTCACCGCATGTTCGATATCTTGGGTGGTGAACGCTTTATAGATAAAATTCAGCCCTAATTTTTCATACAGGTAGTTATGAAAACGAGTCCCGAAATTGCCCGGTCTACCGGCAAGGGAGATACACAGTTGGGTATCTTTATTAATCATTGTCATGTCCTTAAAAAAGTGAAACCGACACTATTATGCCGATTTCTTAGGGGAAAACCTACAGAAAAATAGTCCGCCAAACCGGTGCTTTGCCGTTTGAGAGATATTCGGAATCGTTGTATGATCCAAATCAATTTTCAACAACCTGATAACGAGGCAAAAATGCGATGTGAATGTCAACAAGTGGTGCATCAGCACCCTGATTTATGTGTAAAACTGAGCCAATATCGTTTAATTGAAATCGCCGGTGTGGATGCTGAGAAATATCTGCAAGGTCAGCTGACTTGTGATGTGAGTAAATTGTCCGTCGGAGAACAAACGATCACCGCACATTGCGATCCAAAAGGCAAAATTAGCGCATTATTTCGCTTATTTCGTGCCGGTGAAACACAATTTTTTGTCATCATTTTGCAAGATTTATTACCCGAAGCCTTAACCCAACTGAAAAAGTATGCGGTCTTTTCTAAAGTCACCTTTACCGAACAAGACACCGCTATTTACGGCACTACAAGCGCTGCAATTTTTGCAAATTTTTGCGAAAAAGTGAGCGCTTGTACCCTTGAGGGCGAACAGAAACGTTACTTGTTGTGGGGCGATATTGCTCTAGAAACCAATGGAGAGGCTTTTTTGTGGGATTTAATCGATATTCAAGAAGGTGTGCCGCTACTATACAAAGCGAATCAGTTTGAATTGATTCCGCAAGCGGCGAATTTACAGCTGTTAGAGCGGGCGATTTCGTTCTCTAAAGGATGTTATATCGGGCAAGAAACCGTGGCTCGCGCCAAGTTTCGTGGGGCAAACAAACGAGCGATGTTCACGTTAGTCGGTAAAGTAACATCAGACATTGAACTCCCCGCCATCGGTGCCAGTGTAGAGATGAAAATCGACGCCAATTGGAAAACTACAGGTACTGTTTTAGCCTCTATTCTTTATCAACAGACACTGTGGGTACAGGTGGTTTTAAATAAAGAACTGGAGCCTGATACATTGTTCAGAATAGGCGATACGCTCCTTCAGCTTGCCGATTTGCCTTATAGTTTGGAAGAGAAGTAATGTCGTTTGAATATCCGAAAGTTCGTTATATCGCCGGGGTGGACGAAGTAGGGCGAGGCCCGCTGGTTGGGGCTGTGGTTACGGCTGCGGTTATTCTTAACCCGAATCAGCCGATTGAGGGGCTGGCGGACTCTAAAAAGCTCTCCGAAAAACGCCGTATTGCCTTAGCTGAGGAGATCAAAGCCAAGGCATTAAGTTGGTCATTAGGCAGAGCGGAGCCTGAGGAAATCGACCGACTCAATATTCTGCACGCCACTATGCTAGCCATGCAGCGGGCGGTAGAGGGGCTTGCCATTACGCCTGATTTTGTCTTGGTTGACGGTAATCGTATTCCGCAGCTTCCTATGCCGGCACAAGCAGTGGTGAAAGGAGATAGCCTCGTTGCCGAAATCAGTGCCGCTTCCATTTTAGCCAAAGTTGCCCGTGATTTAGAAATGGAAGAATTGGATAAACAGTATCCAGCCTACGGATTTGCCCAACATAAAGGCTATCCGACCAAATTACATTTTGAAAAATTGTCAGAATTGGGAGCAACCCCTTTTCATCGTAAAAGTTTTGCGCCCGTGGCGAAGATTTTGGGTTTATGAGAGAAGAAAATTATCTACAGCGCTGTACTGAATGCCACACCCTTGTGTCGGTTGCAAAAAATTTAGCTAATCAGACCGCTTGTTGCCCGAATTGCGATGAAATATTGCAATCCGGTAATAAATGGAGCTTATTGCGCTGCTCAATTATTGCCTTATCCATTCTGATTTTACTCCCGTTTGCGTTATTGCTGCCATTAATGAATATCGACTTACTCGGTATTGATATTTACGCTTCAGTATGGGGCGGTGTATGGAAAATGGCGACGGAAGGCTTCCCTTATACCGCTTTTATGGTGCTGTTTTGTGCGGTGATTATGCCTTTTTCTTTTGTGTTACTGGTGCTCACGATTCAATTACAGCGAATTCTAGGGCATCGCCCCCGTTATACTTTACTGTTTTTAACCAAAGCCAAACCGTGGGTGATGTTAGATGTCTATTTGGTGGCTCTTGCTGTCGCAGCCTATAAGGTGCGCGAATATGCCACGTTAGAATTTGACATTTATCTGTTTGCTTTCGTAATCACCGCTTTACTAACCACCTTGCTGTTTATTAAGGTTGATCCAAAACGTTGGTGGGAAAAGTTTTATCCTGAATATTTACCGCTGCCTATCGATCATCCGAGCCAACCTACTCTTTGTTCGGAATGTGAATATACCTTTGATGAGCATATTATTGATAAAAAGGGACGACGTCGCTGTCCTCGGTGTGAATCGAACTTGGCGATTTCCGATCAAACTAAATTACAACGGGTATGGGCAACGCTGATTGCGGGAGTAATTATGTTGATTCCTGCCAATTTGTTACCGATTTCAACTATTGAAGTTGCCGGTAAAACTTCCGCCGACTCATTGATGAGCGGGGTTTTACTCTTTGTACAGCTGGGTAGCTATGCCGTAGCGGCAATTGTTTTTATCGCCAGTATTGCGGTGCCGTTAAGTAAAGTGGCGATTCTTTTTTATTTGTTACTGGCGATTCATTACCGCTGGAAACATCCGATTCATTGGCAAATGAAGCTGTTACACTATGTCCATTTCGTAGGGCGCTGGTCGATGTTGGATTTGTTCGTGCTGTCGCTGATGATGTCTTTGGTCGAACGGGGGCAGATTATCAGCTTCTCAGTGGGCGAAGCCGCTTTTTATTTTGGTGCGGCGGTTTTTCTGACTATGATAGCCTCAAGCAATTTAGACTCTAAAATGTTATGGGCAATCCATCGGGAACATAGATCCCATCAATAAAAATCCAATATATTGAGTTCATCCATCCGCCTTCGGTCAGTTATTGCCACAAAAGGCATTCGTTATAAACGAACCAGACCGCTGACAAACCATCCGTAAATCCATTGAACAATGATGGCGCTCGTTTGTAACGAGTGCCTTTTGTCACATTTGATGGTGTATTTAAGCACACGTTAAAAACGTGCGCTATCGGAGCCTTCGGTCAGTTATTGCCATAAAAGGCATTCGTTATAAACGAACGCCTTTTGTGAAATATGTGAGAATATGCGAAAACGTGAGCGCTCAAAGCAGGCTCGTCCAATCCGTTTATTTAGGACTCAGCAATTCTTCCAATAACCCGGTATAGATTCCTACACCTGTTATCAGCTGATTCTCATCAATATCAAATTCCGCTTCGTGGTGTCCTGCGGTTCTATCGGCGCCAAGAATAAAGTAAATCGCTTTTCCTCCATTATCTTGCACTCGACGACCGAGAATCGTCGCATCTTCACTGGCATTAAACGGATAAGTCGGTTGTATGTTGTTGATTTGAGGTTGTTTAAGGGCAATTTTTTCAACCAGTTGTATCAACTCTTTATCGTTTACCATATCTACCGCTTCGCCGACAATTTCGGTTTCATATTCAACATCAAAACTTAATGCAATTCCCTTGGCTATTTGCATTACTTGGTCAACCATATATTGATTTATGGCTTTATTTTCGCCTCGAACTTCCAGTTGAACTGTCGCTTTGGTTGGAATGACATTTCGCCCCTCTCCTGCATTAAGTACGCCGACATTAATACGCGTCATACCTTCACCATGCCGTGAAATGCCATGAAGTTGCGTGACGGCATGTGCGGCAGCCAATAGCGCATTTCTACCCAAATGAGGAGCTGCACCGGCATGCGCCGGTTTACCTTGGTAGCGAATATCGATTTTGGTGGTTGATAAGAAATTTTGCAGGTCAGAAATTACCGTACCCGAATCGGCACAAAAACTAATATGTGAAGCGGCAAAATAATCGGCATCATCAATTACACCGCTTGCGGCAATAGCCGCCGCACCTCTTACTCCTTCTTCCGCCGGTTGAAAGACGATTTTTACCTTACCGGTGAGTTTATATCTGTTTTGGGAAATCCAAAGAGCGGTACCTAAACCAATGGTGATATGAGCATCATGTCCGCAAGCGTGCATAAAACCATCATTAAGGGAGCAAAAACCCTGTTTGTTCGGTAGATGGTTCGGATCTTTGGTTTCCGTAACATTCACACAATCAATATCAAAACGTAATGCAACGGTATTTCCCGCTTTACCCGAGTCAAAAACCGCCACACAGCCGGTGTAGCCGTCCATTTTATCCAGCCATTTAGGATTTGCTCCATAGGCTTTGGCATTTGCCAATCCTTGTTCGACAACCGCTTTTTGACGACCGCGTACAAATTCCTGATTAATGATTTGTTTGCCCAGCAAAATTTCAAATCCCATCTCTTCTAAGTAATCCGCAATGCGGCAGGTGGTCCAAAATTCAGACCAGCCGGTTTCGGGAAAACGATGGAATTCTCTGCGCCAAGCGATCAATCGTTCTAATGTAATGTTCATCATCAACTCCTTATAAAAAAGAAAGACCGCACACCGGCGGTCTTTAAATGATTACAACATAAATAAAGCGAGGAATAACACCGCAAGTATCATCCCCGGCGCAGTTCGTTTCACCATTTCGATTGGGTTTACCATAGCAAGCCCCGCACACACAATGGTCACACCGGCAATTGGTGAAGCGGTACGACCGATAGCTCCCGCAATCGCAGCCCCCATACCGAGATTCACATGGGTATAACCGAGTTCGACGGCATGCGGTGTGACGGCTGTATTAAAGGCGATAGCCGCAGCATCTCCGGATCCGGTAATAACCCCCATTAAGAACGGTCCAATCGTTGCCCCCCAACGAACAAATTCGTTTGAGTGTTTTAAAAATTCAATGGCAGAATCAATAGCGCCTGTCGATTTTAAACCAGCGACAAAAACGCTCGCCGCAATGATAATTCCAAGCACATTGGCATAGGAGCTTCCCATACCGTTAAAGAACTCCTCGGTAATTTTGACCGGAGAAACACGTGTCACCAAAATACCGTAAATCGCCCCGATTAACATCGCTTGAGGCACACCCATTTTAGTCCATTCCAATCCCGGAGTTTGTTGTAATGAGGTACCGCCGATAACTAAAATGATTAACGGAACAAGCGGAGCAAAAGCATATAACACATTTACTTTTTGGAATGTGTTTTCAGAGGCTTTATTTTCTGCAACATAGGCGTCACGATGTTCTTGTCCGTAATCTTTAAACACAAGAGCTAATAAAGTTAACACCACTGCGCCGATTGCCCCGGCAATAATGGTATAAGGCGCATGAGAAAGGTTCACCTGGGTAATGGTTAAGCCTGACATTTCACTAATCATCGCCGAATGTGACGATCCCGGACTCATCATTGAACCGAAAGTTCCCGCAAGAATAGCGGCTCCCGCCATTGCAGGACGCACGCCGGAGCTTTTTAATACGGGAATCAAGGTCGCCCCGACCGCAGCCGCACAACCGGCTGCCGACGGAATGGCAATATTGATAAAGAAAGTAATGATGGTTGCAATCGGGATTAAGAAGAATTTTAACCCGCTTAACGGCTTGGTCAGTAAATGAACTAAATGGGTATCGCACTGCGTATATTTCATCACGTAAGCAAAGCCCATACTTGAACAGATTGCCATGATCAAGCCGCCGGAAGTCATACTTTTGGCAAAAGCGTCAAGAGCTGCCATAGGGTTGAGCGTTAGCATCGCCATCAATAAACCGACACCAATCAGCACGGTTCGGGTTTCATACTTTTTAATCAGCAAATAAACGGTTACCGCAATC
This sequence comes from Glaesserella sp., assembly GCA_041809245.1. GTDB lineage: Bacteria > Pseudomonadota > Gammaproteobacteria > Enterobacterales > Pasteurellaceae > Glaesserella. The sequence goes on along the minus strand of JBGXMX010000069.1, from coordinate 2,019 downwards.
CCCAAAATTGCGATGATGGATTTTAACTCAGCCATGTTCACCTCCTAATAGCTAAATGTTGAGCCGGCAATTAATTCAGATTGTTTCATCTCTTTTTCAAAGGTCAAAACAGCGTTTTCACCTAATACTGTCGCTTTTTCACCTTCAATTCTTAGTGCGCTGCCTTCAGGTAAGGCATAAACGCGAGCGTTCGGATTGACAATTAAAAATTCGGCTAAACGCTCTTCTCGGCTTTCACCGTTGTGTCCTTGTATTTTGCCTGAAATAAAGTGAGGGTTAATTTGATAAGGAAAAAGATTTAATGCCTCAAAGGAAGGGGGATAGACAATCGGCATATCATTGGTTGTCATAATGGAAGCGCTTGCAACATTTGCTCCGGCGCTCCAACCGAAATAAGGCGTGCCCGAATTGACTTTTTCTCGAATAATTTCAAGTAAATGATGTTGGTACATCTGTTTTAATAAACAAAAGGTATTACCGCCGCCGATGGCGATAATATCCGCTTGTTCAATAATATCCGTATGTTTTGTGCCTCGATGGACAGAGATGATTTCAACATTAAGTTCTGAAAGTGCATGTTGTACTTTCTTTTCATATTCATCAAATGATTGACGAACACCGGCATAAGGCACAAATGCTATTTTCTTACCTTGTTCATCGGCAAGAAAATCTTTCAGCCAAGGAAGGGTATGGACTAAATAGTCTGTATTTTTATATTTTGAACCGCTCATCAGTAACATTTTTTTCATATGCTTATCTCCAAGAGGTTTAAGTAATACGAAATATATTATGTAACTAAAATGTGGTTTATTTAACTTAAATATGTGAAATTCGTGATCTAGATCACCTAATTATAAATATTCGAGCAATATGGCTCACTGCCCCCTATTATTCGTTTGTCACAAATTAAATTTGCAAAAATTTTATAAAACAAGACCGCTTGTTCCTATATAAATAATAAAACCCTATACAAAAATTGTATAAGGTTTTATTCCGTTTAATATTTAAGAATATAAAGGTTTAATGTTTTTCTTCCACTCTCAACCCATAAGTTGAGAATTTGCCTAAAACGACCTTAATTTCTTCATCGGAAAGTACCGGCACATCAGGGGTAATCGCCAAGAGTTTCAAATACCACTCTGCCAACACTTCAACTTCGTGAGCCACCCAAAGGGCTTTTTCTAGATTGACTTCGGCGGCAATCATACCGTGATGTTGTAATAAAATTGCTTTGCTTTTTGCGATACCTTGTTTTACGTATTCCGCAAGCTGCCAAGTACCGAAAGTAGCGTAAGGCACACACGGAACGTGATTTGTCCCCGTCACTCCAATCATATAATGAATAGCCGGAATATCTTTATTTAAGATAGACACACCTGTGCAGTTGATGGCGTGGTTATGCACCACGGCATTTAACTCCGGACGGGTTTGGTATACGGCAAGATGGAATTGCCATTCGCTTGACGGCAGTTTTCCTGCTTCAAAATTGCCTTCGTTATCCACATAGACAATGTCGTCTTCCGTCATTTTTTCATAAGGCATACCTGACGGGGTGATCAGCATACCGTCTTGATAACGGACACTGATATTTCCTGCCGTACCTTGGTTTAACCCCAAACGGGTCATTTCCAAACAGGTGTCAATAATTTTTCTCGCTAATGTTTGACGATTCATACTCTCCTCCTAATCTGTTAAAACTGGGGTAACGCCTTTTTTCAAGATGATGTTGCCGTATTTGGCTAATTCACCTGTAATCACTACGGCATAAGCGGTTTTTGCTCTGTCGTAAAAGGCAAAGCGTTCGACACGTTCAACAAGCGGTGCTTTTCCGTTAATTTTTGCAATTGCTGCGAGATAACGTTCTTCAACCGCTGGATCAAGGCTGTCGCCAGGTACCGCTTGCATCATTGCCAGTGGGCGTTCGACATATTGGTCATATTCAAATAATGGGGTGATCGCTTCAAGTAAGGTGGCAATTTGAATACCATCTGCACGGATCACGTTATGATGTAATTGATG
>JBGXMX010000068.1:0-3380 GCA_041809245.1 Glaesserella sp. | reverse complement strand
CGAAGAACAATTAGCGTCAATTAAAGAAAAATTTGGTTTTAAAGATGATGATGATGTCAATAAACTTATTCAATCAAAACACGCTAGCTGGTCAAAGAAATTGGAAGCTGAAAAGAATGAAGCGGCTCGTTTAGCTCAATTGTCCGAAGAAGAACGCCAACAAGCGTTGATTCAAAAGGAAAAAGAAGAGTTCGAAGCTGAAAAAGCGAAGTTTCGCCAGGATCAATTGTTTGTCGAAAAAGGCAAGCAGTTAGTCGCTGAAGGTATGCCGGCAGAATTTGCGAATCGAATTATTGGTGATTCAGCAGAAGAAATCTTGGCAGATGTTAAAGCGTTGCGTGCTGAATGGGATAAAGCAATTGAAGCGAAAGTCAATGAACGTTTAGCAGGCAAAACAAAAACTCGTGTCGGTGGCACAGGTGAAGCTTTAACAAAAGCGGACATCATGAAGGTAAAAGATGCAAGTGAGCGTCAACGATTAATTGCACAAAATAGAGAATTATTTTAGGAGGAAACATACATGAAAAAGAATAGATTAAAAATGGATTTACAATATTTTGCAGCGAACCCGGACTTAACGAAAATGGCAGATTTAGGTGAAATCAAGTCGATTGACTTCGTGAATCGTTTTGAAGTGGGTATTAAAGAGTTGCTTGAATTACTTGGCGTTACTCGTAAAGAGCCGTTATCGAAAGATATGAAAATTCAAACCTACAAGTGGACTACGGCTTTAAAATCAGGTGATGTCGCAGAGGGCGAAGATATTCCGGTATCTAAAGCGACTTACGCTAAAGCAAAAGATTACGTAGTAAAATTCAGCAAGCGTCGTCGTATTGTGTCAGCAGAAGCAATCGCTCGTCATGGTGCTTCAATGGCGATTGATAAAGCGGACAATAAAATTTTACGTGGGATCCAAAATGAATTAAAAACGAATTTTGTTACTTACTTAGCTACTGCACCTGAAAAAATTTCAGAAGTCGGTTTACAAAAAGCTTTAGCAAAATCTTGGGGTAAATTAAGCACGTTCGAAGAATTCGATGGCGAGGATTTTGTTTCATTCGTCAATCCGATGGACGTTGCTGAATATTTAGGCGATTCTAAAGTTCTTGCTGATGCATCGAATGTGTTTGGTATGACGTTGCTTAAAAACTTCTTAGGTACAGCGAATGTGATTGTGTTAAACGCCATTCCAGAAGGTAAAGTTTATTCAACAGCAGTTGAAAACATTGTCTTTGCTTACTTAGATATTAATGCATCCGATTTAGGCGGATTGTTCGCTGATTTCGTGGACGAAACAGGCTTAATCGGTATTGCACGCGATCGCACATTAACTAACGCAACGTTAGAATCGCTATTTATGAGCGCTTTAGTGTTATTTGCGGAAGTTCCAGAAGGTGTTGTTGAAGCAACGATTACAGCAGCTCCTGTTACACAACCAGCGGGATAAGAGGTGGTTCCTTGTGATGGAAGACATCAAATTATTGTTAGGCATTCAAGATAATCTACAAGATTCGTTATTAGCTCTCGTTATTGATGATAGTCAACAACGAATATTAACAACACTTAACCAATTTGCAAAAAAGAACGGTACGGATCCGATTCACGCCATTCCGGCTGAATTTGAATATGTTCAGCGTGACGTTGCTATTAAACGTTTTAATAAACGTAATAGCGAGGGGACAACGTCTGATAGCGAGGAAGGTAAATCCTATTCGTGGGAACCATCCTATCTCGATGAATATCTAGAACTTTTTAACGAGCATACCAAGCCTAAAGTTCGTGCTGGTATGGGCGTTATGCGGTTTATTTGAATTACAACAAACGAGTTACACTTATCACCGAAGTTCATGTCCCTGGGCCTGTTGGCGGTAGTGTAACGAAAGTTCCGAAGGTTTACCCATGTGCTAAAACAAGTGCTTCAAACGATGAACAAATGGGTATTTGGGGCAAGTATAACGATGATGCTTTTAAGTTGCATATTCAAGGGATACACAAGAATTTTGGTTCGATTGAATACGATGGAGTTGAGCGGTCTGTTTACCGTAAGAAATTCCATCGTAATTCTACGGTGGTGATTTTGACGTGAGTAGAACAGTACGTATGGTTGGCTTGAACCAATACATCAAAGCGGTGCAAAAGAAACCGGCGCAAGTTGAACAGGCAGTGGATAGAGAAATTAAGTTGTCTAGTTTGCGCATTGAGAAAAAATCGAAACAGCAAGCGCCTTTCGATACTGGTTGGCTTTCGAATAATATTTACGCCAATGTCGTTCGTAGTATGGTAGCAGAAGTTGTTTCGCCAGTAGAGTATTCAATTTTTATCGAACTAGGCACGCGCTTTATGATGGCACAACCATTCTTGTTTCCAGCATTGAAAGCAGATTGGCCCTTGTTGCAAAAACGTTTAAATAAAATAATGAGAGGGTGATTGTATGTACTCTCCAATGACAAATTTTTTAATTGACTTAGAACTACGATTAGCCACAACGAACATCCCTGTAAAATTCAAGCTTCCTGACTCAACGGTTAGGGAGCCTTTTTATGTGATTGGCGCTCACAGTGGTGATGATTTAATGAGTGCCAAAGTTGGTCCGGCAATCGTTGATACAAATCTACAAATTGACTTGTATTATCCAATTGCAAGTCGAATCGATTTAGAAGAAGCAATATTTAAAACAAAAATAGCGTTAAATAAGCGTGTTACACATCGAGTGATGATTGATAACTCAATCGGTCGAGAAGTCTATCACGTGGTGTTTAACGTATCAGAATTAATCATTTAGGAGGAATAAAATTATGGCAATTACAAAAACAACAGGCAAGGCGTTAGTTGCGAAGAAAGTGTGGTACTTCATCCAATCGGTGACCGCTGAATTAGGATCCCCAGCATTGTTACCAGCTTTTCAAACCGAAGGTGGCGTTACATATGGCGGAGAAAACATCGACGAACAAACTAAAATGGGGCGTATCATCATCAAGTCAACAGATGAACATTCCATCGATTTGACGCAATACTTCGTGCCAAAAGATGAAGCAGTTAACGTAGTGAAAAATGCTAAGAAGAATGGCGAAACAGTGAAAGTTTGGCGCGTAATTGTCGATGAAACGGTAGCTACCGCGACCACGCCAGAAGGCACTAAGCTATATCCTGCTGAATTCGGGTACGGTATGCCTGATGAGGTTGAAATTTCAGACGGTGATGACTTAGTGGAAGTTTCTTATACGCTAAATATTATCGGTAAATTACAAGATGGTAAGTTCCCGTTATCTGATGCAGACGTTGCAGCGATCGATGCCCTTTACGAATATCAAAATCCAGGTGAAACAACTGTTACAGTTACCGTAGTTCCTTCATACCAAAAGTTGAGAGAGTACCAAAAT
>JBGXMX010000067.1:0-4239 GCA_041809245.1 Glaesserella sp. | reverse complement strand
GTTGCAACTCAGATTTGTTTTTACTCTTACCGTGCATATAGTTCGGGCGGTAGTTCGCCGCAATATTGCCATCGGTTTCAGGATTCCAAACAGTGTCGTCTACACCATTTAAAATGCCGCGTAATGCACCTTCGGCAAGACGTTGCTGTAATAAGCCGTGCATACCCGCACCTGCGATTTGCTCGGTAATTTCACGAGCATAAGTCGGGCTAACGGTGGTCACACGATCGGCATAGAATAAACCCGCTTTAAGGTAAGAGATTTCACCGTAAAACTCTAAACCGTAAACATTGAAAAATTCCCACGGCAGTGCGAGTTCGGCTAAGTGATAAGCTTGGAAACGTCCCGGATAAGCAATGTTGTGGATAGTGAAGACACTTTTTACCGGGCTGTTCCAGCTCTTAAGATAGGCACAAGCTAAACCTGCCTGCCAGTCATGAGCGTGTAAAATATCGCATCTTCCCCACCAATGATCTAAACCTGAAGCCAGTTGTGCACCGATGTAGCCTAACAACGCAAAACGTTTGTAGTTGTCGATATAATCTTGGTAGTTATCATCATAATACGGTAAACGGCGGTCAAATAAGTATGGTGCGTCAATCACATAAACGCCCAAGCCGTTAAAATAAGCAAAACGGATAGTGACAACGCCTGCAAATGTGCCAACGGTCGCCACTTCAACCGTTTCGCCTAATTTGGCGGCGACTTGCGGATAATAAGGAATTAATACTCGAACATCATTACCTACGGATTGTTGGGCATAGGGTAAAGCCCCCATGACATCAGCAAGCCCACCCGTTTTGATAAGCGGGTACATTTCTGAACAAACATGTAAAATTTTCATTGAATTAACTATATTGACGTTGTGAATATTGTAGGGTGGGTTTTAACCCACCACAAACAGGATAATATTGATGGTGGGTCAAAACCCACCCTACATTTTTTATGCGTTCGCCTTATCTTTTGCTAATTTGTCTAACATTTTTTGGCAAACAAGTACGATACCGCCTTTACTGATACGGAAGTATTTTGCATCTTCTTCAGGATTTACACCGATTTGTAGTCCGTCCGGAATAGTGCAGTGGCGGTCAATAACGGTACGTTTGATAATACAGTTTTTACCGATAGTCACCTGCGGAAGAATCACGGACTCTTCGATAATACTCTCAGCATCTACGTGTACACGGTTAAACAGTACAGAATTACTGATTTCTGCATCCGTAATCACACTACCGCCTGCAATTAAAGAGTTATCTAAGGTTCTTGCACGTGATTTATGATAGAAGAAACGTGCCGGCGCAGTTTGCTGCGGACGCCCGTGAATCGGCCAAGATTCATCGTAAAGATCGAGCTGCGGATTTTCACTGACAAGATCCATATGCGCAGACCAATAGCTGTCAATCGTACCGACATCGCGCCAGTAGATTGCACCCGTTGTATTACGACCTTCACAAGAACGCTCAAACGGGTGAGCATAAATCACACCTTGTTCAACCGCTTTTGGAATAATATCTTTACCAAAGTCGTGCGATGTATCCGGGTTGCTGACTTCACTTTCAAGCATTTCATACAGATAATCCGCATCAAAGACATAAATTCCCATTGAAGCGAGAGATGATTCAGGTTTATCAGGCATTGCCGGCGGATCGGCAGGTTTTTCTACGAAGGCTTTGACTTTTAATTTTTCATTCACTGCCATTACGCCGAATTCGGTTGCTTGTTCACGAGGTACTTCAATACAACCTACGGTACATTTTGCACCGGAGTCAACGTGATCTTCCAACATTTTGTTGTAGTTCATTTTATAAATGTGGTCACCCGCCAAAATAATGACGTATTTCGGACGATAGTGCGATTTCATCATTTCCATATTTTGATAAACCGCATCCGCTGTACCGCGATACCATGTATTTTCATCAATTTGTTGGCGAGCCGGAAGCATATCAATATATTGATTGCGCTCATAAGGTAAGAACGACCAACCACGTTGTAAGTGACGAAGTAATGAGTGAGCGGCATACTGTGTAATAACCCCGACTTTTAATAAATTGGAGTTAATACAGTTAGATAATGCAAAGTCAATGATACGACGGCTACCACCGAAATAAACGGCCGGTTTGGCACGTTTATCAGTCAATTCGTAAAGGCGTGAGCCACGACCACCCGCTAAAATAAGCACTAAAGTTTGTGCTGTAAGATTACGTCTGTCTGTAGAGGCTTCCTGTTTTAACATATTGTTATCTCCAAGTAGGATAGTGGATATTAATTCCTTTGAAGTACGCATACCTCAATATGATTGAGCGTAACCGCAAGCGTATCTGTCATTAGAGTGGTTTCTTTTTCACCTAAAAGCATTTGCCAGTCGCCTTCGGGTAATAAAAACTGTTGTTTGGCAGATTTAGCATTCACCAAAATAAGCCATTGATCTTCTAATAATATTTGCAAAGCTTTGCTGGAATGATCTTGCCAGTCTTTAAACTGAATCGGCTGCCCATCGGGGCGTAACCATTGTACGGACTCTGCTGTCCACCATTTACTTTCTTGAGAAAGCAAAGGAATCTGTTTACGTAGAGCAATTAATTTCGCCGTATAATCAATCAATGATTGATCTGCGCTTTGCCAGTCTATCCAGCTAATTTCATTGTCCTGACAATAGCTATTGTTATTGCCGTTTTGAGTATGCCCCAGTTCATCACCGGCAAGTAACATAGGCGTACCGCCCGAAAGTAATAGCGTAGCAAGTAAAGCTCGTTTGGCGGCATCTCGCTGAGCTAAAATTGCTTTATTACTTGTTTTACCTTCAGTACCGAAATTATTACTGATGTTATGAGCATGCCCGTCTCGATTATCTTCACCGTTATCCCAGTTATGCTTTTCGTTATAACTGACAAGGTCTTGTAAAGTAAAACCGTCATGCGCACTAATAAAGTTAATGCTATGAAACGGCTGACGATTGTGTGCAAAAATATCATCACTACCCGCAAATCGTCTGACAAAAGCCCCCAGTTCACCGCTGGTTTGTAAGAAAAAGCGACGCATATCATCACGATAACGGTCATTCCATTCTGCAAAAGGTTTTGGGAATGCGCCCAACTGATAACCGCTCCAGCCAATATCCCACGGTTCTGCAATTAATTTCACATGAGAAAGTTTTGAATTACTGTACACCGCAGTAAAAAACGCCGACTTTTCTGAGAAGGTAGGCGCTCTGCCTAATACTGCGCCTAAGTCAAAGCGAAACCCATCCACATTACATTCCTTGACCCAATAGCAGAGACAGTCTATCACCCAACGAAGCACTGCAACATCGGAGGAGACGTTCAATGTATTGCCACAACCCGTCCAATTGAGATAATCGCTGTTGTCCGTAAGCCAATAGTAGGCTTCATTGTCAATTCCTCTTTGGGAAAGCATAGGCCCATCCTTACCGGCTTCGGCAGTGTGATTGAACACTACGTCCATAATCACTTCAATGCCTGACTTGTGTAACGTTTTAACAAGCTGTTTAAATTCGGTAAGAGGATCCGCTTTATTGTAAGCAAGCTGTGGATCAACCGCAAAATGCCCTAAAACGTTATACCCCCAATAGTTGGACAGCCCCATTTTTTGTAAATGAGGTTCATCAATATGATAAGTAATCGGCAATAATTCCACTGCCGTGATACCTAAACGTTTTAAATGCGCAATTGAAGATTCATGGGCCAAACCTGCAAAAGTTCCGGCAATTTCTGTCGGGACATTCGGATTTAATTTACTAAAGCCTTTTACATGCGTTTCATAAATAATGGTTTTTTCCCACGGAGTAAACGGCTTGTAGTCCCCTTCCCAGTCAAAGGTGTTACGTGCAACAACGACTGATTTCGGTGCAAGGTGTGCATTATCTCTCGGATCGTTCCAATGAAACCATTTCACAGCCTCATCACTCGATAAATCGGGTTGCCCTATAATGCAGTTTGCATACGGATCCACCAGTAATTTATTCGGATTGAATAAATCACCTTTTTCTTCATTTACATCTCCAATAACTCTATAACCGTATTGTGTTCCGGCTTTTAATCCGACTACAAATAAATGCCAAATTTCATCGGTTTTGATCATTGGCAAGAGAATTTCTTTTCCTTCGCAAAAAATTACTAATTTCACACCGCTTGCACGGCGAGAAAAAAGAGCGAAATTTACACCTTTTTTTCCATTAATTTCGGTAAGTCGGCTCCCCAATGGAAATGGTCTGCCTGCAAG
>JBGXMX010000066.1:0-3073 GCA_041809245.1 Glaesserella sp. | reverse complement strand
ATTCATCGCTTTCTCATTCGATTGACGTGCATATTCGTCCTGTGCTTCACGGCTAATGTGGTATTGTTGAGCCATCTGTTCCGAAATTTCAGCAACCGACAACTGCGTCATATAGTCTTTAAGATTAACACCGTGCGGTTTGAGATCTCGCCATGAGAATTGGCGGAAAAGGCGATATTTGTCATCCAATGTCGGAGCTTTAAAAATTGCCTTTAATTTATGCAGCACCTGCGGGCTAATGCTAAAAGGCGCATTGGAAATGGAGTCGGCGCCGCCTGCAATCCCCGTAGAAATAGAACCGCTGACAATACTCCCCGCCACGTTCACCAAGGCTTGTAAGCCGGACAAACAAGAGCTGCTTAAGGTGTAAGCCTGCAAGTAAGGCATATTCAATGCCAAGGCAATTTCACGGGAAGGATTGGGAATATCGGGTTGCTGAATTACTTGTCCGAAAACCAATTGCTCAATCTGTTGTCGGTCAATTGCCATTCGACTAAGCAATTCATTAGTTACCATAGTACCTAAATCGGTTGCATAAGACGCTTTAAAACCCGTGTCACGCTGTACAAAAGGCGTTCTAAGCCCTGCTACAATTGCAACACGTTCTCCTTGAGCGGTGAGGAGATTTTGTCTAGCCATCGTTTTTCCTTAATTAATCACGAATTAAACGCAGAGATTTTACACGATAGAATGTGAAACGAGTAATCCTAAAAAACAAAAACGGCGAGATTTTGCAAATTTTTTGAAAAATCTCACCGCTTGTAAAACGCAATTCACTAACTTTCGTTATGAATTTCCAAGTTGGTCGCTTGTTTGGCTAATTTTGCTTTCGCTTTATCATTGCGGGATTTTGCAATTGCCGCCAAATATTCTTGGCTGACGTCGCCTGTAATATATTCACCCGTAAATACCGAGGCATCAAAATGATGAATCGCCGGATTTTCAAGCTGAACCGCTTTAAATAATGCCGATAAATCTTGGAAAATCAGACGATCGACACCGATCATTTCCGCCACTTGTTCAACGCTTCGATTATAGGCGACTAATTCTTCGCAAGTCGGCATATCAATCCCGTAAACGTTCGGATAGCGGATTTCAGGTGCGGCGGAAGCAAAATAGACTTTTTTCGCCCCCGCAGAACGTGCCATTTCTACAATTTGCTCGGAAGTTGTACCACGTACAATAGAGTCATCGACTAACAATACGTTTTTACCTTTAAATTCCGCTGCAATAGCGTTGAGTTTACGGCGTACCGAACTCTTACGCTGCGCTTGCCCCGGCATAATGAATGTGCGGGCGACGTAGCGATTTTTCACAAAGCCTTGGCGATACGGCTTGCCTAACACATTGGCAATTTGTAACGCAATATCCGTTGAGGTTTCCGGCACCGGAATGACCACATCAATTTCATCTAAATCAGTCCATTGTTTGGCAATTTTCTCACCCAATAAACGCCCCATATGCACACGTGCCGCATATACCGAAACGCCGTCAATCACAGAATCCGGACGGGCAAAATAGACATATTCAAAAATACACGGATTTAATTTCGGGTTCTCGGCACAAATCGCAGAATAAAATTGACCGTCAAAAGTAATATAAATCGCCTCTCCCGGCTGTACGTCACGCACATAATCAAACCCGACCACATCAAGGGCAACACTTTCTGAGGCAAACATATATTCGGTTTTGCCTTCAACCTCACGTTTGCCTAATACCAACGGACGAATTCCAAACGGATCACGAAACGCCACCATACCATGCCCGATAATCATCGCAATACAGGCATAAGCACCGCGAATGACTTGATTGGTTTTGGTAATGGCGTCAAAAATATTGTCGGAAGAAAGAGGGTCTGTGGTGTATTGATCTAGATAGTAGGCGAAAATATTAAGCAGGCATTCCGAATCTGAGTTGGTATTGACATGGCGCTTTGCCAACGTAAACAGGTGCTGTTTCAGTTCACTATTATTAGTGAGATTACCGTTATGCACCAAGGTTAAACCGTAAGGCGAGTTCACATAAAAAGGCTGGGCTTCCGATACGCTCGAACTCCCCGCTGTAGGGTAACGAACATGACCTATCCCCGCCGTACCTTGTAAACGTAGCATATGCTCTTGACGAAACACATCACTGACCAGCCCGTTTGGTTTACGTAATCGGAAACGATTTTCTTCGTCTATCGTCATAATTCCCTCTGCATCTTGTCCACGATGTTGTAATAGAGTAAGTCCATCATAAATTGCCTGATTTACAGGTGTGTTGCCAATAATGCCAACAATGCCGCACATAATAACCTCTTAGTTAGTCGATTTTAAAAACGTAGAATTTGCTTGTAATGCTTGTAACTGGTCAAAAAACCACTTCACAATAATATCGAAATGAGGGATCAACTGAGATGTTTTCCAAAGTTCGCTTTTTGCAAAGGGGGTAAAGGTGTCCAAGAAAAAAAGTATTGCCGCCACGATAAACACGCCCCGCAACACGCCAAAAGCAGCACCTAACACCCGATCGGTTCCCGACAGCCCCGTTTTATCCACCAATTGCCCCACCAAGGCATTCACAATACCGCTGACGATTAACACAGCAATAAACAGTATCGCCGCTGCAATCCCATTACGCATATATTCCGAATTCTGTAAATATGGAGAATTAATTTGAAGCAACAGGCTTGCAAGATAAGGATAAAACGAACTTGCAACAAAAAAAGCCACGACCCAACCGGCCAAAGAAAATACTTCCCGTACAAACCCACGCCAAAAGCTGACTAACGATGAAAAAACAATAATACCGATGATAAAATAATCAACCATAAGATCCTCAAACTGCCTTTCGGCAAATTAGACTTGTCATTTTACAAAAAAAGAAAACGTTTGCGTAGCCCAAATTTCACCAAAACCACAAAAACAGCCCCCTAATTACATATGTTGTTATAACCCAAATCCGATGGCGCACGTTTTTAACTTTGATGGCGCACGTTTCCAACGTGTGCCCCAATCAAATATCACAACAAAGGCACTCGTTTGTAAACCACAAGTGTTCGAAACATTTTAACATATTGATTTAATTAGAT
>JBGXMX010000065.1:0-6474 GCA_041809245.1 Glaesserella sp. | reverse complement strand
TTATATATAAAAATTTTGTAAATTAAATAGATATGCATAGACTAGAAACATTTATTTCTAGTTATAAAATGAAATTACCAATTTTTATCGATGGGAGTTGCTTGAAAAAAGAATATAAAAAATAGGAATTTTGATCTTTCATTATTAAACAAAGATATTTTTCATTATTCAGCTTCTTCATTGGAACTACATGCATTACGAAAATTCTGTATTCACCAAAAAGCAATTTCAGAACGAACAGGTGAAATTATTCATGTAACAGCAAGACGTTTTCGCCATACTAGGGGAACAAATCTAGGAAGAAAAGGGGTTGGAGCAGCAATTATCGCTGAGCTTTTAGATCACTCAGATACACAAAACGTAAAAGTCTATACTGAAAATACGGCAGATACAGTGCAATATATTGATCGTGTTATGGGGGCTGAAATGGGAAAACTAGCTCAAGCGTTTACTGGTAGAATTATTTCCAATTTAAACGAAAGTGAAAGAGGATATGATCCAACATCTTTAATAACCAATAACGGAATAGATACGATAGTGCCTGTGGAACAAATGATTTTTGTATAACTGGCTATGAAACTTGTTATTTATGCCCTAAATTTAGACCTTCAATTGATGGTCCTCATCAACAGATCCTAAATAAGCTGTATGAAGAAAAGGAAGAACGTTTATTATTTAGTTATTCATGAAGTAGAAAATATCGTATCAAAGAAATATAAAAAAGGTACGGAATCAGTCAATAAATTAGGCTATCAAATTCAAAAATTATTTGATTTTTGTAGAGAAAATCAAATTACACCTCAACTACCTTTATGGGAAAATCCTTATAAACGCCCTAGAGATTTGACTATACTACTGGATGAAAAAGGAAAAGAATACCGTTCAAGTAAAATGCCAACTGATGAAGAAATGATGCTGGTTGCTAAACTCTTTCATGATGCCCCTAATTTAGACAAAGAAACTGAATATTATACAGCTGTTATGGCTCTACGTATGGTCGCTCCATCTCGTTGTTCTGAGTTGATGTCTTTATCTGTCAATTGCTTAGAATGGGAGGACGATAGCTTGGGAAATAAGCAATTAGGTATTCGATGGATACCAGCAAAAAAATGGTAAAGAGGGATTAAAGTGGGTTCCTAGCTGTATGCAAGATATTGTTGTTGAAGCGGTTAGGCGTTTAACAAATATAAGCTCCTTGGCAAGAAAAGCAGCTAAATTTGCAGAAGAAAATCCTAATATATTGATGTTATTTGATAAAGATCTTGTAACATCCCATTCTTTATACAAAAAGCCTTTGACTAAAAGTGAAATAGCTGAAGTGTTAGATATTGATTCCTCAAATATCTGTAACACCAAATGGTTTAAAAATTTAGTAAGTGAAAACGATGGAATTATAACTTATGAGATACTAGGAAAATTTTTGTATAAAAAATACACATCAAAATTTAATAATTGGCCCTATGTAGATAAACATAAAAACGTTAAGGCTTCTGAAGCTTTGTTATTATTCAGAGAAAATGAATTTCATGATGACTTTTCCTCTAAAAGTTTCTCTTTTGTGTTACCAACAGTGAACCAAATTAATGATAGATTTTGCTATTCAGAAACTCGCCCTAAAACATCATTATGGGAAAAACATTGTATAGGTACATCTAAAGGAGAATTTATTAGATTACCATCGCATAATGCAAGGCATTGGTTGAGTACAAAAGCTGAGCGAGGTGGAATGGATGAATTAACTTTAGCTAACTGGGCAGGCAGAGTTAGAGTGGCAGATAATAAAGCTTATGATCACAGGACAGAAGAAGAAAAAAGTGAGGCAGTTCGAGATTTACTCATTCCTGAGGATATTTCAATATTAGACAAAATTCACTTAAATCTTCCTATTACCTATGAAGACTTAGGTAAAGACAGAATTGGAGTTGCAACGATAACAGAAATAGGTATTTGTGAACATGATTATGCGATGTCTCCATGTTCTCGTCATGGTGATTGTGAAACATGTAAAGAGCTTATTTGTATTAAAGGATTAGAGTCTTCTTTAGAAATATTAAAGCAACGTGAGACTCAATTAACCGAGCAATTTAATAAAGCCAAAGAACACCATAAAATAGGTGTTTTTGGTGCAGATCGTTGGATAAGTAATCTAGGATGGAGATTAACACATATAAAAACTAAAATTAAGTTCTTAAAAAATAGTGAAATCCCAAATGGATCATTATTAAGAATGCCTGATGAGTACGACCCTTCTCCAGTTAAATTAGCTTTACAGGAAAAGGGAATGGATATAGATCTTCAAAAGCCTGAAACAGCTAGATTAGACGATGATTTATATAGACTAATGGAGTTATATATGCCTAAAATTCTTATCACAGAAGAAAATTTAGAAGATATAATCATATTGATTAATACTTGGGAGGGTAAATGAACATGGGATTTACTTTGTTCTGAAGTTTCACAACTATTGAATATTAAAAGCATTGAAAGACAATCATTAGCTAATTATAGTGATATACAAAAGGCTTTTAGTACACGGAAACAAAGAATAAAAGAAAACTCTAAAGCTAATCCTCAACCAAATGTAACGATAGATTATTTGCAAAAACAAGTAAATAATTTAAAGGCTCAAGTATAACGATTGGAAGAAATCAATGAGCAATACAAGCAAAAATTCATTGTATGGCAGTATAATGCATATATGCATGGAATGACGGAAGATAAGCTAAATAAGCCACTTATTGCAGTTAATAGACAAAGTCGCTAATAAATATAGACCATTTGAATCTAAATTTCAAATGGTCTTGTTTCAAAAAGATTATCCTTCTTTTCTTGGAATTCTATCCTCCAGTGTAACCGATGTCAATTTCGCTAATTTCGGAGCTAACCATTTTCGTAGGTCGTCCATTAAGGAATAAACCACTGGCACGAACACTAGGCTCAATAAGGTTGAGGCAGTTAAGCCTCAGATAACGGCGATTGCCATTGGGGCGCGGAATGCCGCACCTGCACCACTGGCGAACATAGTGGGAACCATACCTGAGACCATTGCGATAGTGGTCATTAAAATCGGGCGGACACGTTCTGCGCCTGATTGAATAAGGGCTTGATGGCGTGCCATTCCTTGTTGGCGTTTTTCGATCACGAAGTCCACCAGCAAAATAGAGTTTTTGGTTACGATGCCCATTAACATCAAAATGCCGATAACAGAAGACATATCCAACGCCGCACCGTAGGCGAGCAGGCCGACTGCCGCACCACCGATGGACAGCGGAAGTGCGGTCAAAATAGTCAGCGGTTGCAAGAAATCCTTGAACAACAGCACCAACACTAACAACACCATCACCACACCAGCCGCCATTGCAAAGCCGAATTGGCTGAACATTTCGTCCATCATTTCCGCATCGCCCGATGATGGCACACGCACGCCGTCAGGCAGGTTTTGCATTATCGGCAGTTCGTTGATTTGCGATAGTGCGGTGCCGATGGTTTGCCCTAAGGCTAAATCCGCGTCCACCGCAATACGGCGTTCACGGTCGAAACGTTCCAAACTTGCCGCACCCGCCCCAAATTGAATATCGGCAACGGTATTCAATGGCACGGTGCCGCCATTGCTACTTGCCACACGCAGCTGGCGAATAACTTCGGGCTGGTTGCGTTCGTTTTCCGCCAACGTAACCCGAATAGGAATTTGGCGGTCGGGTAAATTAAAGCGTGCCACATTGCCGTCCGTGCTGCCTAGCGTTGCAATTTGTAGCAAATTTCCCACCGCTTGTGGGCTAACACCTGCTTTTGCCGCCTCGTCCGCACGCAACTTGACTTGCACTTCGGGTTTCATCAACGGGGCGTTAATCTGCACATTTTCAACGCTAGATAAACCTTGCATTTGCTGTTTCAGTTCATTTGCCGTCTGCTGAAGTTTGATAGGGTCATTGCCGGTCAGCAAAATCGACACATCTCGTGCCGCCATTTCGTTGCGAAAAGTAATCCGCACGTCCGCAAATTGTTTCAAGGTTTCTCGCAATTTGTCTTCAAATTCCTTTTGCGAAATCGACCGCATTTGGTGGGGTTTCAGGCGAATAAGCACTTCGCCCTTGTTGATTTCGCCTGAACCTGCGGTGGTAAACACCAACGCCACTTCGTCATATTGACGAATAGTGCGGTCGATTTTTTGCAAGATTTCATCGGTTTGTGCCAGCGTGCTGCTTGGCGGCAGCATAACGTCTAACTGGCTCATTCCCGTATCGCCTTTCGGCAAAACTTGGCTGACTGCCCACCACACGGATAGATTGCTCTTGGTCGAACCATTGCACACGCCCGGCAGGCACATTGGCATTCGTCTGTGCCAACTGCTGGCTCACCTGTTCAGCAGTAATGCCCAACGCATTGAGTTTTGCCGATTGCAACGCCACACGCACTTCACGCTTTTCACCGCCAAGCCGTTTCACTTGCTGCACACCATTCACTGCCAACAGCTCACGGCTTACCGCATCATCAATAAACCAAGACAGCTCCGTTTGGTTCATATTCGGCGACTGCACCGCATAATAGCCCAACGCACCGCCTTCCGTATCCATTCGCTCCACCACAGGATTATCAATGTTTTGCGGCAAATTGCCACGAATTTGCGTAATAGCATTTCGCACATCATTCACCGCCCGATCCGTGTCTGTTTCCAAACGAAACTCCACCGCCGTAACCGATGAACCTTCGGTAATGGTCGAAGTAATATGCCGCACCCCAGCCATTCCCGCCACCGCATCTTCCACACGGCGAGTAACGGTATTTTCCAATTCATCTGCCGACGCCCCCGTTTGCGTTACCGTAATATTCACCATCGGAAACCGCATATCAGGATCCGCATTTATCGGCAAGCCTTGAAAAGCACGAATACCAAGCACGGTTAAAAGCAAAAACAACACAATAATCGGGATGGGGTGACGAATAGCCCAAGAGGAGATTTTGAAATTCATAAAAGTCCTTAAAGTTACTAATTAATGGAAATTTTAGTAAATTTTAAGACTTATTTCAAGTGAAAGGTTTAGGGAAGAGTAGAAAAGAAAGCGGTGGGATTTTCTGTTTTTTTTGCAGGTTGCAAAATCTTATGGAAATCCCACCGCTATTTTTAATACTTCAATACTTCGCTTTCTTTCGGCACGGCAATTTTTGTCAATTTATTTTCTTTCACAAATTTGCGCATTTCATCAGAAGTAACGGCAGCGTGATTGACGGCGTCCATATGCACGGTAATGATGTCAGCGTTCGGGGCGGCTTGGCGAGCTTTGGCGACATCGGCTTTCCCCATAATAATGCTGTCTGAAAAACCTTGTAGTTGAGCGTAGCCTGTATTCATTACAATGACTTCAGGTTTATAGCGGTTGAGTGCAAAATCCACTTCTTCATTCCAAATGGTATCGCCTACGATATACAGCGTTTTTTCGCCGTCTGCTTGCATCACCACGCCCATTGCCTCGCCTGCTAATTCAGCTAGCTGCGGAATAGCATACATTTGATCCGTGCCGTGTTGTCCGCCTGTTTTGCTTAATTTTACCTGGTTAAATTCGGTATTTTTGCCCAAAACACGAACATCTTTAAAGCCTTGTGAACGGATAATTCGAGCATCGCCTGCATTTTGCACAAAAATCGGTAAGGTTTTCGGTAACACTTTTTGTGCGTATTCGTCCCAGTGGTCGGCGTGGGTGTGGGTAACAATCACGGCATCTACGCCTTCAAGCACTTTTTCTACAGGTTCTTTCATATTAATCAACGGATTACGTTTTTGGCTGTTGATGGTGCCTTCAAAGCCTGCGTAACTGCCTTTCGGTGCAAGATAAGGATCGACCAAAAACGTGCTGCCTGCCATTTCAATTTTAGCGGTGGCGTTACGGATATGTTGATAGCTAATTTCCGCATTAGCCGTGGTTGCAACGGTGGTTGCTATTAAAGCAAAGATAAGAGATTTCAGTTTCATTTTGTTTCCTTTTGTAAAAAATAAGATAAATTAAACCGCTTGTTTGCGATGGGTGTATTATGAAACGAACGAGAAATAAAAAATATTGACTTATTATTCAAATATCGTAAAAATCAGGTCAAATTCATTCAGCGAGCAAAAAAGATGTCTATTCCAACCGTTGCCTTAGTGCTTTATCCCCAATTTAGCCCTTTTCATTTTTCCGTGCCTTATATGGTGTTTTCCGCCGAAATTGACGGCAAACCGTTATTTAACGTGAAAGTGGTCGCAGAAAATCCGGCGGTTACCCAATCCAAGCCAGCGATTATTCAGGCAGACGGCAATTTGAGTTTGTTGGAACAAGCGGATTTGGTTGTGATGATCGGTTGGGACAAGTTGGAACAAATGCCGTCTGCCGCCTTAACGCAGGCATTGCAGCAAGCGGCACGGCGTGGTGCGACCGTTGTAGGATTGTGTTACGGCGCTTATCCCCTTACGTCAAATTCCGATGACAATGCAGGATTGGG
>JBGXMX010000064.1:0-5778 GCA_041809245.1 Glaesserella sp. | reverse complement strand
TAGTGTTTGACCGCTATTTAGACGCAATTAACAGCAAAGAGGATTGGAATTTCTCCTTTGGCACCACTTTTTTAAATGATAAAAACTTGGGAAATTCAGCGAAGCAAGGTACCACTATGACGTTGCGGAACGGTTCAACGGTAAGTTATTCTACGCCACGACAAGAAGGTAAAGGTGTTTCTTTATGGTTGGGCGCAGATAAGCGTTGGAGCTTGAATGGCGGTAAATACATTGCTTTTGATACTAACGTGTCCAATAAATACTACTGGGATAATAAAAAATACAATGAAGTGAGCGGCAGAGCAAATGTGGGGATTGGTTTTCAAAACGCAGCACTCAGCCTGAATTTACTTCCGTTTATGGAACAAACTCTGTATGCAGGCGGTTCAAACCGTAGTGAAACGCTCAAACGCTTCTCCAAATCGGGAGGGGCGGCATTGGAAACAAGCTATTGGTTGACTCCGCAATGGCAGCTCAATAGTTACTATGAATATGCGGAACAACGTTATGTCCAGCGTAAGCATTTAAACGGTAATACTCATTTTATTTCTGCCGGTGTACTCTATCTTCCCAACGCCAAGCAATATTGGTTTGCGAATCTGAACTACCACCGCACTGCAACACGTGATAAAGACGATAGCTTTTTGCGTCGTGGTATTAATGTCGGCTGGGGGCAAGAGTGGGGCAAAGGATTGTCTACCCGAGTTTCATTAAGTTTTGCACAAAAACGCTACAAAGCCCCGATGCCGATTTTTAACGTCACCCAGCGGAATAAAGAATTCGGTATTCAAGCCTCTATTTGGCACCGAGCCGTTCACCTTTGGGGAGTTACGCCACGTTTAACTTATAGTTTCACGAAAACCAACAGTAACCACGTTTTCTATAGTTATGATAAACATCGCCTGTTTTTAGAGTTTACTAAACAGTTCTAAGCAGGTGGAATTACAAGCGGTGTGTTTTAAAGGAAATTTTGCAAAATTTTCACAAAAACGCACCGCTTGTTTTTTTATAAACGAAATTTTGTGATCAAGTTCACAAATTGGGAACGTTCCCATTGCGTATTTTTAGCCGAATTCTATAATTCGCCCAATTTTTATCACTCCGAATTAGGATTTATTATGGCTAAACAAAAAATCGATCCACAAAATATCGACAAACTTGTGGAATATGTCGGTGGTCGTGACAATATTGCGACCGTTACGCACTGTATAACCCGTTTACGCTTCGTGTTAAACGACGAAAGCAAAATCAATGCCAAGGCGATTGAAGAATTGCCGATGGTGAAAGCGAATTTCTCCACAGGAGGTCAATATCAAGTGGTGATCGGGCAAGAAGTCGGCGACTATTACAAGCTGTTATTGGAAAAAACCGGCTTGGCAAGCGTGGACAAAGAGCAAGTAAAAGCCGCCGCACGTCAAAACCAAAAATGGTATGAAAGTGCGATTTCTCACATGGCGGATATTTTTATTCCGTTATTGCCAGCGTTGATCAGCGGAGGTTTGATTTTAGGTTTCCGCAACGTGATCGGCGACATCAAAATGTTTGAAGAAGGTACCAAAACCTTGGTGGAAGTCAGCGCCTTCTGGGCGAGTATGCACTCGTTCTTATGGCTCATCGGCGAAGCGATTTTCTTCTTCCTACCGGTCGGTATCTGTTGGTCGATTGCACGTAAAATGGGAACATCACCGATTTTAGGGATTGTACTTGGTGTCACCTTAGTGTCATCCCAATTAATGAATTCTTATGCACTCGGTTCACAAGTGCCGGAAGTGTGGGATTTCGGTTTCTTCTCCATTGAAAAAGTCGGTTATCAGGCGCAAGTGATCCCGGCGATTATGGCAGGTCTAACGCTCTCTTATATCGAACGTTTCTTAAACAAAATCGTGCCGGACTTCTTAAACTTAATTATCGTACCGGTCACGTCAATTATCTTAGCGGTGTTCTTAGCTCATGCGATTATCGGTCCTATCGGTCGTGAAATCGGTAACGGTGTAGCCTATGCGGTTAAAGCGGCGATGACCGGCGAATTCGCCCCAATCGGCGCAGCATTATTCGGCTTCTTATATGCACCGTTAGTGGTCACAGTTGTACACCAAAGCTCTCTTGTGATTGATATGCAAATGATCAAAAACATGGGTGGCACTCCGGTATGGCCTTTAATTGCCATATCCAATATTGCTCAAGCATCAGCGGTGGTTGCGGTATTGATTATGGCGAAAAAAGCCAGTGTGCGTGAAGTGGCGGTGCCGGCGGCATTATCCGCTTACTTAGGTGTTACCGAACCTGCGATGTACGGAATCAACTTAAAATACCGTTTCCCAATGTTATGCGCCATGATCGGTTCAGCTTGTGCGGCGTTGGTTTGTGGTTTTGCAGGTGTATTGGCTAGCAGTATCGGCGTGGGCGGTTTGCCGGGTATTCTCTCTATTCAACATCAATTCTGGGGAACCTTCGCCCTTGCGATGTTAGTGGCGATTGCTGTGCCGATTTTGTTAACGATGATTGTGTATAAACGCAAAGTGCTGAAAGGCGAAATCGAATAATAGAATAAACAAGCGGTCGGATTTGCAAAAATTTTTACAAATCTGACCGCTTGTCATTTAGAAGGACAACAAATGAACAACAAAAACTGGTGGCAAAACGGAGTCATTTATCAAATCTACCCAAAATCATTCCAAGACACGACCGGGAACGGTACGGGCGATATTCAAGGGATTATCAAACGTCTTGATTACTTACAAGCCCTAGGGATTGACGGCATTTGGATTACGCCGATGTACGTTTCGCCGCAAATCGACAACGGCTACGACATTGCCGATTACCGCAATATCGACCCGAGTTACGGCACGATGGCGGATTTTGAGCAACTGATTGCCGAGGCACACAAACGCAATATCCGCATTGTGATGGATATGGTGTTTAACCACAGCTCTACCTTCCACGAATGGTTTAAGCAAGGCGAAGATCCAAACAGCGAATATCACGATTATTATATTTGGAAAGAGCAACCAACCAACTGGAAATCGAAATTTGGCGGTTCAGCGTGGAAATGGTCGGACAAAGCACAAAAATACTACTTACACCTATTCGCCCCTGAACAAGCGGATTTAAACTGGGAAAACCCAAAACTGCGTGCGGAACTGTTTGATATTTGCAAATTCTGGGCAGAAAAAGGCATTGACGGCCTGCGTTTGGACGTGGTGAATTTGATTTCCAAACCTGAAAAATTTGAAGACGATTTTGAAGGTGATGGACGCCGTTTTTATACGGACGGTCCGAAAATTCATCAATACTTACAAATGCTTAACCAAAACGCCTTAACGCCATACGGCTTAATGACCGTCGGCGAAATGTCGTCCACCAAATTGGAACATTGCCAACGATACGCTAATTTGAACGGTTCGGAATTGTCGATGACTTTCAATTTCCACCACTTAAAAGTGGATTACCCGAACGGCAAAAAATGGACTTACGCTAAACCTGATTATGTGGAATTGAAATCCATCTTCAACTACTGGCAACAAGGTATGCACGGCAAAGCGTGGAATGCGTTGTTCTGGTGTAATCACGACCAACCGCGTATCGTGTCCCGTTTTGGCGATGAAGGCGAACTACGCACCACGTCCGCCAAAATGTTAGCGATGTTGCTACACGGTATGCAAGGCACGCCTTATATTTATCAAGGGGAAGAAATCGGAATGACCAACCCGAATTTTACCACCATTGAAGAATATCGTGATGTGGAAAGCTTGAATGCCTATGCGGAACTGAAAGAAAAAGGCGTGAGCGAAGAACTGATTATCAAAATTCTTGCGCAAAAATCCCGTGACAATTCACGCACGCCGGTACAGTGGGACGGTTCGAACAATGCCGGTTTCTCCACAGGCAAACCGTGGATTGACGTAGCGCGCAATTACCATGAAATCAACGTAGAACAAGCGCTTGCAGACAAAAATTCCGTGTTCTACACCTACCAAGAGTTGATTGCTTTACGCAAAAAATTAGCGGTACTCACCGATGGCGATTATCAGGATTTACTGCCACAACATCCGTCCGTTTGGGCGTATCAACGTACCAACGAAACGGAAAAATTGACGGTAGTGGCGAATTTGAGTGATCAAGTACAAACCATTGAAATTAAGCCGCAAGGTCAGGTATTGATGAATAACTATGCGGAGTTCGACATAAAAGAAACCGGTATTGAATTAAAACCCTATCAGGCACTTTATTTGTTGATATAATTTCTTCAAAATGTTGCAGTAGATATTGTTCTACTGCAACTTTATGAAGGAATATCATAATGTTGAAAGACAAACCTATCTTTTCTAACCAATATGGCGCATTGGTGATGGCTTTTGTGCCATTTATTTATGGCATTATATCCACCCGATTGATTTCGCTTCATCTTTTCTTAGCCTTATCTTGGTTATTTTTATATTTTTGCTCTTACCCGTTTTTATCCGTTTTTAGTAAAAAACAGAACCATAGATATAAGAAATGGGCTGTTATCTATTTCATCATTAGTCTTATTCTGGCATTACCCGTGATTGTTTACCAAGCGGGTATTTTGCAATTTTTGCTACCGACAGCACCGCTTGTAATAGTTCAGATTTATTATGCTAAGCAAAAAGATGAACGAAATTTAATAAATGATATTGCGGGGATCTTAACTTTTGGTATTGTCGGAATGGTGAGCGCTTATTTAGTGACCACCCAATATCATTTCGAGGTATTACTGCATCCGACGCTCTTTTTTATTGCTACGACTTTGTATGTGAAAAGTGTCGCGCGCGAACGTAAAAATCCTCGATATTTAAACGCAAGTATTGCACTGCACTTTATATTGATGTTGATTTATACGGCGCTAGGTTCTTATGGATTGAGTGTGACATATTTAATCGGATTAATCAGGGCTTGGATAATTCCGCAAAAAAGATTAACCATCAAACAAATCGGATTATTAGAGTTTCCGATGACCGTCATATTTTTAGTCGGATTATGCCTTTAATCGCAATTGGCGGGAGAATAGAAAGCTTAAAGCCTCGAATAACAAGGCTTTAAGCTAATTTTAAGCAACTGCTTGACTATGAGCGGTTTAAATTATTTGGCAAAGTGCGCTTCTAAATCGTCGCTGCCGCCGATGTATTGACCGCCGATAAAGACTTGCGGCACGCTGGTTTTGCCTGTAATTGCACGTACAGAGATGGTGCTTGCATCACGACCTAAGACGATTTCTTCAAAGGTATAACCTTTCTCTTTTAATAACGCTTTTGCTTTTGCACAGAACGGGCAGCCCGGTTTGGTGATGATTGAAACGGACGGTTTTGCGCTCCAGCTTGGGTTTAAATATTTGATCATTGTATCTGCATCAGACACTTTGAACGGGTCGCCCGGCTCTTCCGGCTCAATAAACATTTTTTCTACTACGCCGTTTTTCACGAGCATAGAGTAACGCCAAGAACGTTTACCGAAACCGATAGCTTCTTTTCCGACAAGCATTCCCATGCCTTCTGTAAATTCACCGTTACCGTCCGGGATAACTGTGATGTTTTCAGATTCTTGGTCTGCTTTCCATGCGTTCATTACAAAAGTATCGTTAACAGATACACACACGATATCATCAACACCTAACGCTTTGAATTCGCAAGCTAATTCATTGTAACGCGGTAAATGGGTTGAAGAGCAAGTCGGGGTAAACGCACCCGGAAGAGAGAATAAAACTACGGTTTTGTTATCAAATAATTCTGCGCTGGTCACATCTACCCAGGCGTCGCCTTG
>JBGXMX010000063.1:0-3426 GCA_041809245.1 Glaesserella sp. | reverse complement strand
TGTAGAAATCCGACCATATTACAAGCGGTCTGTTTTGCGCAACATTTTGCAAATCCGTGGAAAAGGAATACACTTGAACGAACTGATTTTTACCCTTGAGCCGCAAGATAACGCCCGTCTGCAATCGTTATGCGGTGCGTTTGACGAACATCTCACCTTGATTGAAAAGAGCTTTAACCTGATTATCGCTCGCAATGCTTTCACCTTTACCCTTCAACCTGCCGAAGAGAATCACTATTCCGCTACGTTGCTAAAAAATTCAGCGAAATTAATTCAGCAACTTTACAACGAAACTGCGCCGATTAAAGGCAAAGTAAAAGAGCTAGATTTGGAAGATGTTCATTTGGCGATTCAAGAAAGCCGCATGTTGCTGCAAAATCAATGGACAAGCTCCGCTCATGAAATTGCCATTAAAACCAAACGTGGTGTAATTAAACCTCGTGGAGAGCATCAACAAGCCTATTTACGCAATATTCTCAGCCATGATATTAGCTTCGGTATCGGGCCTGCTGGTACGGGTAAAACCTTTTTAGCCGTGGCGGCTGCGGTAGAATCCCTTGAGCGCCAAGAGATTCGTCGCATTTTGCTCACTCGTCCCGCAGTTGAAGCAGGTGAGAAACTTGGTTTCTTACCGGGGGATTTAGGGCAAAAAATCGAGCCTTATCTTCGTCCGCTTTACGATGCGTTATTTGAAATGCTTGGGTTTGAAAAAGCGCAGAAATTGATGGAGCGAAATGTCATTGAAATCGCACCGCTTGCATATATGCGTGGGCGGACGCTCAATGATGCCTTTATTATTTTGGACGAGAGTCAAAACACTACGACAGAGCAGATGAAGATGTTTTTAACCCGTATCGGCTTTAACTCTAAAGCAGTAATTACGGGCGATGTGACGCAAATTGACTTACCACGTAGCCAAAAATCTGGGTTAAAACATGCGATGGAAGTGTTAAAAGACGTACCTGAATTGAGTTTTAATTTCTTTGACAGCAAAGATATTGTGCGCCATCCCGTCGTGGCAAAAATCGTCCAAGCCTACGATGTGTGGGAAGCGGAAGACGAACAACGCAGAGAACAGCGTAAATTGGAAAAATTAGCCTTGGAACAGCAGAAAATTTTAGAACAGGCGGAGCAACTATGAGCCAAGTGTTGAATATTGGTATTGCCGGTTTTGGCTATTCTAGCCACGTTTTTCATGTGCCGTTTTTGAAAGAAGATCCGCGTTTTCATATTGCCAAAGTGTATGAACGTTCGACCGATAAGGCATTAGCTGTCTTGCCAAATGTGGAGATTGTACGCCAATTTGATGGTTTATTGAGTGATGAGATCGATCTCATCATTATCACCACACCGAACCAAACGCATTATGAGCTGGCAAAGCAAGCCATTTTGGCGGGTAAACACGTCTTGGTTGAAAAGCCGTTGGTGGTAGAGGCACAACAAGCCGTGGAACTAAATGAATTGGCTAAACGGCAGAATGTGATCTTGTCAGTGTATCAAAATCGCCGTTGGGATAGCGCTATTGCCACTGCAAAACAGATTTTGGCTCAAGGCTTACTCGGTGACCCCGTAGATTGTGAAATCCGTTTTGAACGCTATGCTAAAGGCAAAAATGTCAAAGCATGGAAAGAAACAGGCGAAAAAGGTACAGGCTTAGTATATGACTTGGGCGTACATTTGATTGATGCTTCCCTTTACTTATTTGGCATGCCGAGCGCAGTATTTGCCGATATTCGCTATCAACATGAAGGTGCGTTGAGTGATGACAATTTCACCCTACATCTTTATTACGAGTCAGGCTTAAAAGTGGCGCTTTATGCGTCAAAATATGCCCGTGAAGCCGGTAAGCATTTTGTTTTGCACGGTAAACTGGGTTCTTATGTGAAAGAGAAGCTAGATATTCAAGAAGGCTTGCTGGCAAGCGGTGTGATTCCGCATAAAAATTACAATCGGGAAGCAGAGCAAGATTGGGGTATTTTGCATACAGAGATTGATGGAGAAGTGGTTCGACAGCCGTTTCAGAATACGGAGACGAGTTATCAAGCTTTATACGATAATCTGTATTTGGCAATCACCGAACATCAACCGCTAGCGGTCACTGCCGAACAAGCCGCTACTGTGTTGTCTATTATCGAAAAAGCATTTGAAAGTGCCGCAAAAGGGCAGAAAATCCAGCTTGATTAGAGGTGTGCCGATTGCAATACATCTATTCCGCACTGTTTCAGTAACTCTGCGGTTTCGGCAATCGGCAGCCCCATCACCCCCGTAAAACTTCCCGATAGGTGTTCGATAAATATACCGCCTAAGCCTTGAATGCCGTAAGCGCCCGCTTTATCCATCGGCTCGCCGGTATCAATATATCTGAGAATTTCTTGGTCGGTTAAAGATTTAAAGGTGACTTCACTGGTGTGAACGGTTGAATAATAACAGCCGTTCATGCTAATACAAACCGCTGTAAAAACTTGGTGAATCCTGCCCGATAATTGACGAAGCATACAATAAGCCTCTTCTTTGCTCGTAGGTTTACCAAGGATTGCACTATCAATCGCAACCGTCGTATCTGCGGTTAAAATAGGATAATTTGCAAAATTTTTTGCCAAACAGAGCGCTTGTGCAGCTTTATTCTTTTCTAAGGCAATACGTTGACAGTAGGCTTTAGCTTCCTCGTTCGGATAAGGCGTCTCATCAATTTCCCCCTCAATTTTTATTAATTGTAAGCCAAGCTGTTGTAGCAACTCCCAACGTCGAGGGCTATTGGAGGCTAAGTAAATACGATTATTCATAAACAAACTCTTCTATTTTCGTTAGGAACAATGATTTTACCGAAATCGGTGTAGGGTTCCACGCAAATACCAATCCGCAATAAATGGAGTATAATGTACCTTTTTCATGATGACAAAAGGAACTTTATGAACAAAAATCAAGAAACCCGTGGCTTTCAGTCGGAAGTCAAACAACTTTTACAATTAATGATCCACTCACTCTATTCTAATAAAGAGATCTTTTTGCGTGAGTTAATTTCCAATGCGTCGGACGCAGCCGACAAATTACGTTTCAAAGCCCTTTCCCAACCTGAACTTTATGAAGGCGACGGCGAGTTGCGCGTGCGTATCAGCGTGGATGAAACCTTAGGCACCATCACCATTAGCGATAACGGTATCGGTATGAGCCGTGAGCAAGTAATCGATCATCTTGGTACTATCGCTAAATCAGGTACCAAAGAGTTTTTAAATGCACTCGGTTCAGACCAAGCTAAAGACAGTCAATTATTCGGTCAATTCGGTGTGGGTTTCTATTCGTCTTTTATCGTTGCCGATAAAGTGACTGTTCGCACCCGTGCAGCAGGCTTAGAAGCCAGCCAAGGCGTATTATGGGAATCGGCAGGCGAAGGCGATTACACCGTTGCCGATATTGAAAAAGCAGGGC
>JBGXMX010000062.1:0-4618 GCA_041809245.1 Glaesserella sp. | reverse complement strand
GAAAGCTTATTATTGAGAATGGTTCTTTATTGGCAGAAACAAGCGCCGAAAATTTGCTCAAAGAAGTGCCTGTCGCACTGGTTTATAACGGTATCTCGCATACGGTGATGATGTGTACGCCCAATGATTTGGAAGATTTTGCTCTCGGTTTTTCGCTGGCGGAAAATATATTAAATCATAAAACGGAATTATACGGATTGGATATTATTGAAGGCGATCAAGGTATCGAAATTCAATTAGAAATCAGCTCGCGCCAATTTATGCAATTGAAAGAAAAACGCCGTTCCATGGCGGGCAGAACAGGCTGCGGAATTTGTGGCGTTGAGCAATTGGAACAAGTTCAACAGCATTGCAAATTTTTCCCGAAATCGGAGCGCTTGCAACAAGTAGACCCTCGTATATTAACCGCTTGTTTGGCTGAGCTGGAAAAAGCGCAAAACCTTTCGCACCAAACCGGTGCAAGCCACGCAGCGGCATTTTTTTCGCCAGAAGGAAAACTGCTTGCGATTCGTGAAGATGTCGGGCGGCATGTTGCCCTTGATAAGTTACTCGGCTGGTATGCCAAAGCGGAGAACCCGCTTGGATTTGTGTTTGTCACAAGTCGGGCGAGTTTTGAAATGGTACAGAAATGTTTAGCCTGTGGAATTGAAATGCTTTGTGCGATTTCTGCCACTACCGAAATGGCAGTGAATATCGCCTTGCAAAATCACTTTACCTTATTAGGCTTTACCCGAAAACATAAAACGACCGTTTATTCCGGCAGTCACAGACTTGCGATTTAGAAATAACAAGCGGTCGTTTTTTTAGAAAAATCTGCAAAATTTCTATCAAAACAGACCGCTTGTTTTATCACGAAAATGTCGGGCATAAATGCCCGACAAACTATTCGCTTAATAGCCTAAACTTCCCAAACCAAGCATAAGCATAAATAAAACGCCTTGAACCTCTTCTTCTGACATTTCACGTCCGTTGTGTTTTACTTTGCCGTCATGAATTTCCAGTTTGAATTTGATATTGTCCTTATCCACCACGACAGCGCCACTTTGCTGGGCTTGCTCAATTAGCATCGCCGTTTCTGATTTTGCCTGTTCTGCAGCGTTTGCTTTGGTTTTAGGATTTAACAAATTCAATTGTTTATTCACCTCTTCAAAGAAACTGCTGTTTATAGTGAAATCCACGGAAGAGTTTTCAAAAATATCGATAAAGTTATCCACATTTTCAAACTCAAACGGTTTCAGATTCACTATAACCGCAAGATCACTTTTACCTTTTTCATTTTCAAACGAAAGGTTTTTTAAATGAAGTTTTGGCGAAGTTTGTAGCAAATCCTTAACAAGTTGCTCTTGAGTTGAGCTGTCCAATGCTTCAAATTTCTCCGGTGAGCCGATATAGCCGGTTAACTGATCCAACGGTTTTGCCAGCACATCCATCAAAATATCTGCTTTTACTGTGACAATTTTGACTTTACCTTCCGTCGTTTGCAAACTGATATCCGCCACCACATCGCCATGTGACTCATAACGGGCTTGATTTAATTTGCCATAACCTGTCGATTTCAGTTTTTCAATAAAGAGAGTGGCATTGTCTTCGCTTGGCGAAGGCTCGGACAAAGAGATTTTCTCACTTTCCCAAACATATTTGCCAAAACTTAATAACGGATATTCGCTGTTACGTTCGGTCAATTCCGTTTCATATTTAATGCCGTCAAATTGCAACTGTATATTTTCTTCTTTATCGGTCGCCTTAAAAGATGGAATTTGAACAAAGATTTTGCCTCTGCCTTTACTATCCAGTGTAGAGGTTGTTTCTATTGCGGAAATCTCTAAGCCTTGCTCTGCCCATGTTAACGGGTGCGTTTTAATGGCGGTGTGAACATCGTTTGCATAGCTCATTTCTGTTTGCGCCGTTAAAGCAACGGCTTGCCCGCCCAAATGCGCTTTTAAGCTCTCCGGCACGCTAATTTGGCTTTCAACGCTAAACATGCTAGGCAGTAAGTTGCCTTGTTTCACACGGTTAAGCGGAAACGGGCCGTGGAAAAGTTTGTCATCGCCTGAAAATTGATAATTCTCCGTTCCGTTTGTCATATCAAGAACATATTTTATCTCCGAACTAAAAAAGCCTCGGGTAAAATTGACCTCTTTAATTTGAGCCTTTGCACCATAGACTTCCAATTTTTTTAACTCTTGATTGGCTTGGCTAATGAGTTGGCTGTATTTTTCTTCTGCCTGTTTACCCGTATACCAGCTACCGCCCGTGGCAACAGCGCCTAACACAACAACAAGAGAAAGGGCAATGTTTGAAAGTTTCATAAAAATCCTTAAAAAATAATGAAAAAGTAAAAAAGTTTATTGCAAAAATTTAACTAATTTGTACCGCTTGTCGCCCGCTCTACCAACCAATCGCAAGGCTGGAAGCGATCACCGTAGCGCTGTGCGTGCTTACGTAATTGGCGGACGATTTCCTGAGCACCAATTTTTTCAATGTAGGCATAAATACCGCCACGGAAATCAGGGAAATCAAATCCGAGTACCGAAGCAACATTCCCCTCGTCCACAGATTGAATCACGTTATCTTGCAAACACCAGCAGGCTTCATTAATCATACGCAAAATACAACGGCGGGCGATGTCTTGCGCTTCCATTTCGTTGCGCATAATCGTTTCCATCACGTGATAGATACTCTTATCTTCCTGAGTGCGTTGACCTTTGCTGTCATACAGATAGAAGCCGCGTTTATTTTTACGTCCTTTACGGTCGTTCATCATCAGATGTTTGACACTTTCAGGCAGATTAAAACGGCTTCCCAACTCTGCAACCATTGCCGGAGTCGATTTGACTAATACATCCAAGCCCATATCGTCAATCATGGCTAACGGGCCTTTCTTAAAGCCGAACTCTTGTAGCGAACGGTCAATAAATTCAATGCCCTCACCTTCAACCAAACATTCAATGGCTTCCAATAAAAACGGGGTTAATACCCGATTGATGAAAAATCCTTCTTTGTCCGCCACTAATAACGGAACTTTCCCTTGCTGAATGGCGAAGTGAATTGCGGTTGCAATCGCTCTTTCACTTGTCGCTTGGTGAGGAATAATTTCGACCATTTGACGCTTTGTCACCGGGCTAAAGTAGTGAAAGCCGATCACATTTTCAGGACGGCTGGCGACAGAAGCAATGTCTCGAATCGAAAAAGTTGATGTATTGGTCGCAAAAATGGCGTTTTCCGAATAATATTGTTCGCTCTCACGTACCATTTGCTGTTTTAATTCCAACTTTTCATACACCGCTTCAATAATAAAATCGGTAGATTTTGCCGCCACCAACATTTCACCGCCGGTGATCAGATTCATCCGCTGAATCATTTCGCCGTGAGACAAGCGTTTTTTCATCACCGCCTGCTGCATTAAACCATAGCAGGTTTGTAACGCTTTTTGAATTTCTGAGGGGTGAATATCCTTAATCCGCACGGGAATTTGAGCATTGTTAGCGGTTAAATAGGCAATCCCCGCCCCCATATAGCCACTGCCCAACACACTGACCTGCGCAACGTTTTTGACCTGCGAGCGGTGAGCGTACTGCTCTTTCATCGCACGCTCCGCCTGTTTTAAACGTACCAATACTTGCGCCTGTTCTGTGGCGAATAACTCCGCCAAAGCGTTCTGTTCCAAAGCTAAACCGGCTTTAAAATGCGGCTCTTTCAGCAGTTCTAAAATTTTAGACACGGCAGGATAGTTACCAAAGGTTCTGTTCCAAATACGGTTTTCAATTCGGTCGAGGACTTTTTCTCGAATAAAACGGTTTCCTTCCAACTGCTTACGGATTTTTTTCCATCTTGTTTGCGGCTCTTTAGGGTTTACTTTGTGAATCTGATTATTCAATAGCAAATTATAGGCAGATTCAAACAGATTACTTGCCGGAATTAATTTATCTACCAGCCCTAATGCCAAGGCTCTTTCTGCACCGATTTTTTTGCCCGATACCAATAAAGTCAATGCGCTGGATAAACCGATCAAACGCGGTAAACGTTGTGTGCCGCTGGCAAAAGGTAAAATCCCCGATTTGACCTGCGGCATCGCAAAGCGTGTGTACATTTCTTCACTGGCAATACGGTAGTCGCAAGCCAACGCAAGTTCTAACCCCATACCGAAACAATCACCGTCAATCACCGCCACAACAGGCATTTTCAGGGTGTTGATTTCTCTCATCACCAACTGCGCTTCTTGAGAAAGGGCTTTAATTTGCGCTTCCGTTTTGCCCTGTAACACATTGAGTTTATAGCCTTGAATAAACTGTTTCGGCTTGCCTGAGACTAAAATCACGCCTCGGGCTTGTTGGTAAATGACCGAACCAATCACTTCACGCAGATAAGCTGCGAAATTTTCGGGCAACCAGTTTTTACTTTCCTGTTCAACGTTAATCGTAACAATCGCAATACGGTTTTCATCAATTTCCAACTGAAACGGCGACTCGTGCTGAATTGTTTGTTGTTCTGTCATATGTTCTCCTTACTCACTTTCCAGCACCATTGCCGCCCCCAAGCCGCCTAAGCCGCTGGAAGCCACCAATGACACTCCGCCGCCTTTACGTTTTAACGCATTGAGCGATTGAATCAAAATACG
>JBGXMX010000061.1:0-7980 GCA_041809245.1 Glaesserella sp. | reverse complement strand
ATTCCTATAATGTAAATCAGAAAGGTCGTTGTTGTTGGATCTAAATTGAACATAGGATGCTCCCTATTTTGAGTATGTAATTAGATTGTCCTGTTATCCTAAGCCTATCCCAAGTCAATAGGCCGGTTGAATATCCTATTTTGTTACATATTATACTCTTAAGTTACAAATTTTTAACAAAGCGAAGAAAAAATTTTTCCAGCCTCTCTGTTGTTAATAACCCTCAGAAGCAAAATTAGGTAAAAATGCATTGGTTGCTAACCGTTTAACATTCGTTTCAATGGACCCGTCGGGCAACAGACTTAATTCTCGCCAGCCTTGCGGTAGATTGTCTAAGGCGAAGTCATTATGGTTAGGTTTAAACTGAATACAGGTTGAAGGTGTGGCTAAGACTCGGTAATCCAGCCATTGACGATCGACTTCTTGATGAATATGTCCGTGTAAAACGGCTTTCACATTCTCAAAGCATCTCAACACGGAAGCAAAAGCCTCCACATTGACTAAACTGTGCTGATCCAACCAAGCGGCTTGGGTAGGTAAAATATTATGGTGCAATACCACAAGGCTATAACGTTTAGGATATTTTGCCAGCGCACGGCGTAAAAAGGCAAGCTGCTGCGGGGCAAGTTCTCCCTTCGGTACGCCGGGAATTTGGCTGTTTAGTAGGATAATTTGCCACTTATCGCCGGCTAAAATATGTTTGTGAGGCTGCATTTGCGAGTATAGCGAGAGGGCGTTTGCCATTTGGGGCTGAATATCGTGATTACCCTCAAGCCAAAATACCGGCTTTTTTAACGGTTTAACCATTTGTGCGAAACGGTGATAGGCTTCTCGGTGATGATCTTGTACCAAATCCCCGGTTGCGAGAATAAAGTCGTATTGAAATGAAGTGTTTAAAATCGCCTCCAACACTGCTTGAAAGCTGTCAGAGGTATTAACGCCAAGTAACAGCCCATCGTTCGTTGAAAACAGATGCGGATCGGTAATCTGTAAAATACGAACAATGGGCTTTAATTCGGGAAATTGATAGATATTGTCCATAATATGTTCTACTAACTAATTGAATATCCTATACTTTATCAATTTAATCCGTCTTGTCAGTAGGCAATGTGTAAAAATGCGGGGTAGCCCGCATTTTTCACAAAAATTTACGTTGATTGAAAAATTTACACAGCTATTTGTGCCAAATAAGGTGAAAAATCCACTTTGATTTTCATCCGCTCAAGGAGGGCATAACCTTCTGTAGATTGCTCAATCTCCGCTAACAGCGCAACGGCTTCAGTCAGACTACAAGCGCTCGAAATTGTCGTATTTTTTGCAAAAAATTCGCTGACATCGACCGCTTGTCGGCTAAACAAATGCAATAAAAGTTGTTGCAGATTCTGTTCACGTAAACAGCTTGGGACTTGTTGAACGGTTAAGCGGGTTTGACCTTGCCACTGTTTTGGTTGAATCTCAAAACCCAGCTGCGCCAATGCGGTTTGATGTCGCTCCCATTCGCTTGTTTGAGCGGTATCTAAACTCACACTTAACGGAATCAATAAAGCTTGTTTATCCCCTTTTTGCAGTTGAAGTTGCAATTTTAGCCGTGTCAGTTCAGTGAGCCCGATCAAATAAAAGGCATCTTGTTGTTTGAGCAATAAGGCTTTTTGTTCCACAATCGCAACAGCTTGGGAATAGTTTGAAGGGGTGGCGGCATCCTGAGTAACAAGCGGTCGGGTTGGCTCAAATTTTTGCAAAATTTGTGGCGGATCAGACCGCTTGTTATTACTTTTTCCCTCACTCAGTAATTCACCATACCATTTGGCAGACGATTGACTGGTCGACGATCGGTGGTGAGTAAACGACTGTGGTTCCCGAGAAGACGGGCGTGTTGAAAGTGATGGTGTTGCAAAAATATTCTGCCCCGAGGCTGCCCGATTTGTATCACGGATATAGTCGGCGATAGGCTCATTGAGTTCATCTGTTAAGTTGAGCGTTGTCTGACCTTCCAACGCATTGATAACACCTTGATAAATAAAATCATGTACTAAACGCCCTTGGTGAAAGCGGACTTCATGTTTAGCAGGGTGAACATTCACATCCACTTGGCTTGGGTCAATATCTAAAAACAGCACAAATGCAGGGTAATAGTCTTTGGCAAGCTGATCGCCATAGGCTTGGCGAATGGCGTGATTTATAGTTTTATCACGCATTACACGCCCGTTGACATAGCTGTAACTGCATTCATTTTGTGGCTTAGCCAATTCGGGCGAACCAATCCAGCCGTAGAGATGAAGATCGTCGTGCTGCCAGTCAATATGGGTAGCCTGCTGAATAAAGGCTTCCCCACAAATTGCGGCGATACGTTTTTGCTGCTGTTCAAGATTGTTTGCGCTAATGCCTTTATAGTGGCGGATTTTTTTCTCGTTGTGAGTCAACGTAAAAGTGACATTCGGTTTAGCCAATGCGATACGACGGACAATTTCATCAATATGCGCAAATTCGGTTTTATCGGTGCGTAAAAACTTACGGCGGGCTGGGGTATTGAAAAACAGATTTGCCACTTCAATCGTAGTACCCACAGGGTGAGATGCCGGCTGAATTTCAACTTCCATCTCTCGCCCTTGGGCGTAGGCTTGCCAAGCCTCCGTTTGGTACTCAGGACGAGAGGTTAAAGTTAAACGCGAAACGGAGCTGATACTTGCCAAAGCCTCCCCACGAAAGCCTAAGCTTAAGATTGCTTCAAGATCTTCCAGTGAAGCGATTTTACTGGTAGCGTGACGGGCTAATGCCAAGGTCAGATCTTGCTTGCCAATGCCACAACCGTTATCTCTAATACGAATTAGCTGGCTGCCGCCTTTTTCTATATCAATCTGAATCTGAGTGGCTCCAGCATCAAGGCTATTTTCAACCAATTCTTTGACTACGGAAGAGGGGCGCTCAACCACTTCGCCTGCGGCAATCTGGTTGGCTAATTGGGGCGGTAGAATATGGATTAACGGTTGTACTTGGCTCATTGCTTATTCTCAATCTAAGGTAATGGCGTGTTTAATTTTCTTCAGTGCTTGATTTTCAAGCTGTCGGACACGTTCCGCCGAAATATTGTATTTTGCCGCCAGTTCGTGCAAGGTTGCTTTATTTTCATCCAACCAACGGGTTTTGATAATATCTTGGCTACGTTCGTCAAGTTGGGCTAACGCATAAGCAAGCTGCGCTGTGGCTTGCCCGCTATGTTCTTCATCTTCCAATTCGTCGGCAAAATTAGAACTATCGTCTTCAATATACATCGAAGGTACATAAGCCTCGTCACCGTCTTCCCCGACAGGTAGGTCAAATCCCATGTCCTGCCCGGTCATCCGTGATTCCATTTCTTTGACATCTTCCGGTGAAACGCCTAATTCTTCAGCCACTTTTTGGATTTCTTCTTCGTTAAACCACGCTAAGCGCTGTTTGTTTTTACGTAAGTTAAAAAATAGTTTGCGCTGCGCTTTGGTGGTCGCCACCTTGACGATTCGCCAATTTTTTAACACATATTCGT
Source organism: Glaesserella sp. (assembly GCA_041809245.1). Lineage (GTDB taxonomy): Bacteria > Pseudomonadota > Gammaproteobacteria > Enterobacterales > Pasteurellaceae > Glaesserella. The sequence continues at coordinate 4,460 of JBGXMX010000061.1, read as the reverse complement.
GAATTTCCGCTTTTACCCAATGCACGGCAAAAGAGACCAAACGTACACCGACTTCAGGATTAAAACGTTTGACCGCTTTCATTAAACCGATATTACCCTCTTGGATTAAATCCGCCAACGGCAAACCGTAGCCCATATAACCACGGGCAATATGTACCACAAAGCGTAAGTGCGACATAATCAACTGCTTGGCGGCATCCAAATCTTCATCATAATAAAAACGCTCGGCAAGCTCTCTTTCTTGATCTGCGGTTAAAATCGGATACTGGTTTGCCATACGAATATAGCTATCAAGGCTTCCGCCTTGCGGCACAAGCATATTATTGATAAGCGCAGGGTGAGGCGGTTCATTGTTGTCATCAATTAATTCAACCTCATCAGGCTCAATAATTTCAGCATCTTCAATATCAGCTTCGTCAAAGTTTAGGTGTGGGTGTTTATTCATAGGTTTCTCACCATAATAAAAGCAGTTTGAGTACCAAGCTGCAAAAAAGTTTACAGATCTTACCGCTTTCTGTTAGAATCGCCAAACTTTTTGGGGCTGATTCTGGATTCGACGGGATTAGCGAAGTCCAAGGTGCACGTCGAGGTGCGGTAGGCCTCGTAAACAAACCGCAAAAAATAGTCGCAAACGACGAACAATACGCTTTAGCAGCTTAATAACCTGCTCATAGCCTTATCGCCTCAGCTTCCGCTCGTAAGACGAGGAATCCGATAAGTCACCCAAAACGAGATCGTGTGGACGCCGCCGTTTGAGGATCGAAACACTAAATGCAATCAAACTAGCTTATTCTTTGCGTGTCTGTCCGCTGGGGGTAAGCGAAATTAAAGACTAGACTAAACGTGTAGTACTGAAGATGGAGTAATTTCGGACGGGGGTTCAAATCCCCCCAGCTCCACCAAATTCTAATCCTATACGGTTCAATCGAGACCGATAAAGCCTTGAAAATCAATACTTCAAGGCTTTTTTATTGCCCATTCTGTACCGATGAGATACCATTAAATCCGCAGATTTTAGTAACACGGAATGTAACACAGCTTAAAATATAGAAAAAACTGTGTTACTAAAACTCCGCCAAACCTTGATTTTAAAGGCTTAGGCGATGTTTATTTTTTCCGTTTAGTAACACGGAAATTGATTGAAATGTAACACAGCAAAACAGGCTTATTCTATGGCACGAGTAGACGAAAAAGCGAGACTATGGACAATCAAGATCAAGAAAGGGATAAAAGAGGACGATGGCGGACGCATTCATAAAATCACACTTTCCCGCCAAGCTCTAGCCCTGTTACGAGAGATTAAGAAATTGAGTGGTGGGAAAACGTATTTATTCCCGAGTATCAAAAATCCACAAAAACCGATGAATTCTCAAACCGCCAACGATGCAATAAAGCGAATGGGCTTTAAAGGTAAGTTAGTGGCTCACGGATTGCGAAGCATTGCCAGTACCTACTTAAACGACAAGGGATTTAATTCTGACGCTATCGAAGTGGCTTTATCGCATATGAACAGCGACCGCATAAAAGCCAGTTACGACAGAGGCGAACGCCTAGTAATGCGTTTTGAAATCCTCCAAGCGTGGGGCGATTTTGTCGAACAATGCTCAAAGCAGACGATCCCGCAATATCATTTAAAAGTGGCATAAGCCATTATTTAAAAGGAAATGTAACCAATGAACAAGCAAATTAAAGAAATGTTAGACCAAATAGAAAATTTACCGCAATCATTTAGCCATATTGATCGAGTAGTATATTCTGCTTTGGAATTACTGGAGGACAGAAAGGAAATTTTAGATTTATCTCTATTTGATGACTGGATTATAGATATAAATACGATCTATCCAGCAGATAAAGAGAAAGAATATATATTACAGGCGAAAGATTTAGTAAGTAGAGAACCTGAAAAAGCAGAATTATTTTTTGATGATGTGTTTGAAACAGAATCTCTTGATTATTCTTGTTTTAAATATGATGAATTTTGCGATTATTTCAAACTTCCTGATTATTATTCTTTTGATAGTTTTGAAACGCTAGAATTATATTTAGAAGAATATGGGCTGGACTATCTAAAAAATGACAATATAAAAGATTATAGAAAATATGAAATTTTCGCACTTCTTGCCCTTAATTATGTAAACCGCCTTTTAAAATTGAATAATAAGGAATATCAGATTAAACACTTTCATCATATACAATTACTTTTAGATAATGATGAAATAAACAATTTATTAGAAATGAATAAAGAAAAGAGCATTAGAGAAATAACAGGAGCTTTCATTTCACTAGATATCCGCACGAATAATGCGGACTGTTTGATGGCAGTAGTTGAACCCTTACCGCACCCACATAAAGCGGTAAGTTTTATCAATAAACTTACGAGAACCATCAAAATGAAAACCCCAACCCAAACCCCATACACTTACTTAAATAAATCCGATGACCTAGATCGACACCTTTCCCAAGCAAAATAGGTAAACGGCTTTCATACGAACAGAACCGCCCGCCTACTTGAATTTTTACGCACAGCAATTTTTCAGAAAATATAGGCGTGGTTATGATGAATACGCCATTATTTCACTTACTCACTTATGCGGATTTTTACTCAAAACTGACCGCTTGCGATTGCCTGCTTTTTCCTGTTTTGACCTATCGCAGACCGCCCGCTATTTTTCTCTCTTTTTTTCTCTTTTTGACACAATAAAAAATAAAGGATATGGCAATAATTCTTAAGAAGCACGGTAAAATTTACCGTATAACTTTTAAAAAATGGCGAATTACACGGTAGATTTTACCGTATAACTCAATTTTAAAAGGCAAAAACGGTTAAAAAATGCCAGTTATACGGTAGATTTTACCGGTCTGACCGGTAGAATTTACCGTGCTAAAAATCGAAATTTGCGGAAAAATTCCCCACTTTTTTCCACCGGCGGACGGATTTTTTTCCGAGAGGCGGATCAGCCTAAAAGATGATGATGAAAACCAGTAAACCAATCAACAACATTCACCCCACAAATACAGTCCGCCACCTTGCTACGCCCAACAGGACAATTTCAAAAGATGATGATGCTTAGAACTCCAAAAATCAGCAACAAACCACGCACCCGAAACCCCGTGGAAAGCCCTACCCCGTGGGGAGTACCTTTTAAGCCAACCTACACCGCCAACCGCAGACAAAACACCACGCACAGCCCGCCAAATCGCTCAATACTGAAAAGCACAATACAAGCTATTGGGTGTACGGAATTGCCTGATACCCCCCCAGCTCACGAACCGCCACAAGGGAGGGGGGTGGGAAAATCTCTACACGGCTCAAAGCCGAAAACCGCCCAAGGAACTCAATTTTTACGCCCGCAAAATTAAAAATTTAGGGGATCAAGAAAAACCTGATAGGGTTTGACCTATCTACTAAAATTTAGCCTGTTATTTTTTAATTTTGCCTTAAAAAACTGTAATAGCGTTTTAATAATGTTCCGGTGGCGGTATTTAGAGCTTTTTCGCTGAACTTTATAACCGCCCCTAGTGGCTTTTGTGTGGGGCAGTGATTCGCTCTTCTGAAAATATGAGAAATGACTTTTGATTTTAGTAACACAAATAGTAACACAGAGAAAGTTTGAATTGAGAAAAACCCAGTAACTACAAGGCTTCAATGACTTCAATTCAGCTCTCCCCAGCCACTAATAAAATGCAATAGACTGTATAAACTGCAAATCATTGATTTTATTAGAAAATATAAACTGCATAGACTGCATAGACTGCATAAAAGGGCATTAACTGCATATTGTCAGATAGTTGATGTAACTTTGATGTAACCTTGCAGAAAAAGAGCGATTAAAAAGTTACATCAATCCGATAAACCCTTTATTTATAAGGATTGATGGCAATGGCAAAATTTGTAAAACCACTCACAGAAACCCAAATAAAAAACCTCAAACCAAAGGCGACCCCATACGCAGACGGAAATAATTTATATCTGTTTGTTTATCCAAGTGGGGCAAAGTCTTTCGCCTATATTTACACGCACCCAGTCACCAAAAAGCGAGTTAAGAAGAAAATCGGCGATTATCCCGATTTAGTCTTATTTGATGCTCGAGATATTGCCCATAAATACAGCCGATTAGAGTCATTTTTTAAGGAAATGAAGAGTAAATTATCTGCTTATGCAGGACTTTCAGATAGCAATAAAATGATGTTTTTAAAGGATTTTATCCATCGACATTGTTAATAAAAAAGCCATAGCAGACTCAAAAATGTCTACTATGGCCGGTTGAGTAGGAAAATAGACTCAATTTTGTCTACTATGCCAAAAATTTACAAAATAACAATCCGCACGTAAAACGTGCGGTCAGACCACTGACAAACCCACCTTTTCAGACTTCCGGTCAAAGGTGGGTTTACTTTTTGCCGTTTTATCCCTTTTCTTCTATTTCACGTCTGATATCCACTCAAGCGGTCAGTTTTGT
>JBGXMX010000060.1:0-5766 GCA_041809245.1 Glaesserella sp. | reverse complement strand
GTATGTTGGTAAAAGCCTTGGCACAGAAATTCGGTGAAGAAAAGGGCAATAGTCGCTATTTACAACGTTTATTTCCCGACGGGCCAGCCAAACAAGCAACAAAGTTAGCCGGCTTACCTAAGCCCGCTAAATGTTTATAGGATTCATCAATGAATAAACCGCTGTCTCTTTGTATTTTACGCTTATCGGCAATCGGCGATGTCTGCCATACTTTAGCCGTCGTGCAGGCGATTCAACGCCAATACCCGGATGCTGAAATTGATTGGATTATTGGCAAAACCGAAGCCTCGTTAATGAAAGATATTCCGAATGTTACCCTGATTCCTTACGATAAAAAAAGTGGCTGGAAAGGAATCGTTACACTTTGGAAACAACTGGCTCACAAGCGGTTCGATTTTTTATTAAATATGCAAACCGCATTTCGAGCCTCTATCCTCTCTTTAGGTATTTCAGCCAAGCAAAAAATCGGCTTTAACCGAGACAGAGCAAGAGAAGGGCAATGGCTGTTTACCAATCAAAAAGTGGAACAGTGTTCCTCTCCCCACGTGTTAGACGGGCAAATGATGTTTGCCAAAGCGATTGGCGTACAAGATTTAACACCGCAATGGTCGCTGCCAATCAGCCAAGCGGATTTAAGTTATGCAACACAGTTTATCGACCCGAACAGAAAAACAGTGGTAATCGCTCCCTGTTCCAGTAAAACGGAAAAAGATTGGTTAGCCGAACGCTATGCAGATGTTGCTAACTTTCTGATTGCCAAAGATATTCAAGTGATTATCTGCGGTTCTCCCTCTGCTTATGAGATGGAAACAGCACATAAAATTCAACAACTGGCACCGAATAGCCTGAATATTGCAGGGAAAACCACACTAAAACAATTAGCCGCTGTTATTCGGCAAGCAGATTTGGTACTCTCTTCGGATTCCGGCCCAGCGCACATTGCCACGACACAGAATACCCCTGTGATCGGGCTATATGCGATACACAATCCTCGCCGTACAGGACCTTATCAAGATTTGGACAAAGTGGTTTCGGTTTATGATGAAGCCGTTTTAACCGACTACGGACGAACTTGGGATCAATTACCTTGGGCGACGAAAGCAAAAGGCAAAGAGTGGATGAAATTGATTCAGGTCGAGCAGGTAAAGCAAAAAGTGATTGAATGCCTAGGCATAACAAGGTAAATTACCTGTACTAAAAATTTTACACAAAGGAAATAAAAATGAACAGAGTCGTTAACCAAGATAGTTTACATAACGTCAATATCACTGATGAGTACGTATTACTCACCCCAAAAGCCCTAAAAGAAGAATTCCCTCTGCCTGAAAATTTACGCAAACAGATTGAAATATCTCGTAAAACGATTTCAGACATTATCCACCGCCGTGATCCGCGCCAATTGATTGTGATTGGTCCTTGCTCAATTCACGATCCGATTGCCGCTATAGAATATGCCAAAAAATTAAAAGCACTTTCCGATAAAGTGTCAGATAAACTTTACATCGTTATGCGTGTTTATTTTGAAAAACCACGTACCACGGTCGGTTGGAAAGGCTTAATTAATGACCCGAACTTAGACGGTAGTTTTGATGTGGAAAAAGGGTTACGCATCGCCCGTAAATTATTGCTCGACCTCGCCGAATTGGGCTTACCTTTGGCGACCGAAGCTTTAGACCCGATTAGCCCGCAATATCTAGCCGATATGTTTAGTTGGTCTGCCATCGGCGCACGAACCACCGAATCACAAACTCACCGTGAAATGGCATCGGGCTTATCTATGGCGGTCGGCTTTAAAAACGGTACCGATGGTAACTTAGGCGTGGCGATTAATGCAATGCAAGCCTCCGCAATGGGACACAGCTTCATCGGTATCAATCAACAGGGACAAGTTACCGTATTAACCACAAAAGGTAATCCTGACGGACACGTCATTTTACGTGGCGGTAAAACCCCAAATTTTGAAGCGACTTACGTACAAGAATGTGAACAAGCATTACGTAAAGCAGGCTTACCCGAAGCGATTATGATCGACTGTAGCCACGGCAATTCAAATAAAGATTATCGTCGCCAACCGTTAGTGGCGGACAATGTATTACAGCAACTATTGGCGGGTAATAATTCCATTATCGGTTTGATGATTGAAAGCCATCTCTTTGCCGGTAATCAATCATCCGAACAACCGGTCAGCGACATGAAATACGGTGTTTCAATCACCGATGCCTGTATTGACTGGGAAACAACCGAAACCTTACTCAGCCATTTCGCTGAACAACTCAGAAAAGGTTAATTTGCAAAAATTTTTCTAAAATTGACCGCTTGTTTATTCCATGGTTAAAAAATAGTGCTATGAACCCATTAAATCCGATTCGAGATCAAATAGACCAAGTCGATCAAGCTTTGATTGAACTGTTCTCAAAACGTTTAGCTTTAGTCGCTGAAGTCGGCAAAATCAAACAACAATACGGCTTACCTATTTATGCGCCTGAGCGTGAGGCGGAGATGATCGCAGCCCGTCGCCAAGAGGCTGAAAAGCAAGGAATCCCCGCTGATCTGATTGAAGACGTGTTACGTCGGGTAATGAGAGAATCTTATGCCAGTGAAAACAAACACGGTTTTAAAACCGTGAATCCGGCGATTCAAAAAATTGTCGTTGTCGGCGGGCGCGGGAAACTAGGCGGACTCTTTGCCCGCTACTTTACCCAATCGGGCTATTCTGTTGAATTATTAGGCAGTCAGGATTGGCATAATGCGTCGGAGATTTTAGCCAATGCCGATTTGGTTGTCGTTTGCGTGCCGATTGATAAAACGCTTGAAACGATTGAACGCTTGCAACCTTATCTGACCGAGCAGATGATTCTTGCAGATTTAACCTCGGTAAAAGCCCAACCGTTAGCTAAAATGCTTGAAATTCACCAAGGCGCCGTCGTCGGGCTACACCCGATGTTCGGACCGGATATTGCCAGTATGGCAAAACAGGTTGTCGCTTGCTGCCACGGGCGTTTTGCCGAACGCTATCAATGGCTTTTGGATCAAATTAAAATTTGGGGTGCCAAACTTGAACCGATTGATGCCAAAGAACACGACCATGCCATGACTTATATTCAAGCCCTGCGCCATTTTTCTACTTTTGCCTACGGTTTGCACCTCTCCCGGCAGCCGGTCAAACTCTCGCAGCTTTTGGCGCTTTCCTCGCCGATTTATCGTTTGGAACTGGCTATGATTGGGCGTTTATTTGCTCAAGACGGCGCACTCTATGCGGATATTATTGCAGACAAGCCTGAAAATTTAACCGTCATTGAATCGCTACAGCAGACGTTTCAACAAAGTATGGCGTTTTTCCAACAAGGCGACAAACAAGGTTTTATTGAAAGTTTTGAGAAAGTACACCGCTGGTTTGGCGACTATTCGGAACAGTTCTTAAAAGAGAGCCGCAATTTACTACAACAAGCCAATGATTTAAGAGTCTAGAAAGTAAAAAGTGTTGGGAAATACCAACACTTTTTGTTTCTTAAGATCTCAGCCCGATACCTTTATCTACCAAGTAATAAGCCCAACCGTACAATACTATGATAAATATGCTCAACACACTAAAAGTGTAATAAAGCGGCACGTCACTAATACCTAAAAAACCGTAACGAAAGCCGCTAATCATATAGACAATCGGGTTAAATTGAGAAACTTTTTGCCAAAAATCCGGCAGTAAACTGACCGAATAAAATACCCCGCCAAGATAAGTCAAGGGCGTTAATACGAAAGTCGGAATGGTTCCGATATCATCAAAGGTTTTGGCAAATACCGCATTAATCAAACCGCCTAGCGCAAAAGCGATGGTTGTCATCAACATCGTAAGAATGATGATACTCCATGAATAGATATCAAAAGAGACAAAACATAAAGTAACCGCCGTCACCAAAATGCCCACCATGCCGCCGCGCATAATACTGCCGAAAACATATCCCCAAATAATCGTATGGGTTGAAAGTGGTGATACCAACAATTCTTCTATATTACGCACGAATTTACTTAAAAAGAATGAAGAGGCGGTATTGGTATACGAAGCGGTAATCGCCGACATCATAATCAACCCTGGAGCGATAAACTGCATATAGCTGACGCCGTTCATATCTCCGATACGATGTCCGATTAACTTACCAAAGATGAGAAAGTAAAGGGTGGTCGTAATAATGGGCGGAACTAACGTTTGCCGCCAAATCCGCAAAATCCGCTTCGTCTCTTTAAGAGTCAGTGTATAAAATCCTGTTATATTTTGCATTGCTCATCCTATCTTAAATTCATAAAAAGCTCTTCCAAGCGGTTTGATTTATTACGCATACTCAGTACTTCAATTTGTTGTTCGCTCAATTGTTGGAATAACTTATTCAAACCTTGTCGGCGTTTGACTTCAACTTCAATCGTGGTTTCATCCACCCATTTAAACGGATAATCAGCAATCACAAGCGGTCGGTTTTCGCTTAAATCCAACAAAAAAGTTTCCGTTTCGAGTTTTGCCAATAACGCTTTCATTGAGGTATTTTCAATGATCTGCCCTTGCTGAATAATCCCGATATTACGGCACAAAGTTTCCGCTTCTTCTAAATAGTGCGTAGTCAGAATAATGGTCGTCCCTTGCTGATTCAGCTCTCGCAGAAAATCCCACAGACTGCGGCGAAGTTCAATATCTACCCCTGCTGTCGGTTCGTCTAAAATCAGCAGTTTAGGGTTGTGCATTAACGCACGGGCAATCATCACTCGGCGTTTCATACCGCCTGATAATTCACGGGTAAAATGATCTCGTTTTTCCCACAGGTCTAATTTTTTTAACCAAATTTCCGCTTGTTGTAACGCTTGATCACGTTTTACCCCGTAAAAACCTGCTTGATTGACTAACACATCAATCACTTTCTCAAACTGGTTAAAATTGAACTCTTGGGGAACTAAGCCAAGCTGTTGTTTTAATTGAATCTTTTGGGTATCTAAATCGTAGCCGAAGACTTTTACCGATCCGCTGGTCTTATTCACAAGCGAGCTGATAATCCCAATCGTCGTGGACTTCCCTGCCCCGTTATGTCCAAGCAGTGCATAAAAATCCCCTTGCTCTACGCAAAGATCAATGCCTTTGACCGCTTGAATACCCGTCGGATATTGTTTAATCAAATTTTTTATTTCGAGTGCGTACATACTAAGATGCCTTTGCAATATATTCTTCTAATACTTGGTTCATTCGACTTTGCCAGCCTTTTCCCGTAGCCTTAAATGCTTCAATCACAGATGCAGAATAACGAATAGTGACACTTACTTTTTTATTGCTATTTGTCGGTCTTCCTCGCTTTTTCAATGCGGATTGAGTCACTAGTTGTTGTAATGGCTTTGGCATTTCTTCAAAAGATAAAGCGTGATCAATATCCGCTTGTGTCCATTCAGGATTATCATCGAATTTTTTAGTTTCTATTTTGTTCATACAATTTCACCTCTCTAGTATTTGCCTTTCTCAAGCTAATCACTCGAATAGCCTCTCCTCTTATACAAAAAATCAGCGCATATAGTCGATGACGGATAAATCCTAATGCTTGATAACGTGGCTCACTATATTGATAACGAAGATCTTGTTTAATAAATGCGGTATCAAACTCAAAATCTTCAACCATAGAGAAAGGAAGTTGTCGTTCTTGCTCATTCTTTTGACTCTTATACAGATCATACTCAAACTTCACAATCACACTCCTAACTTAACATTCACATCATCATTAATCAATTCATTTTTGTAGT
>JBGXMX010000059.1:0-6224 GCA_041809245.1 Glaesserella sp. | reverse complement strand
TATCTGATTAAACTGTCTCGGGAAGATAAGATCACGATTTTCGTCACCACCCATTTTATGAATGAAGCGGCTCGTTGCGACCGTATTTCGCTTATGCACCGAGGCAAAGTGTTGGGCGTAGGCACACCGGAAGCGTTACGGATCGGAAAAAACGCCGCCACGCTGGAAGAAGCCTTTATTCGTTATTTGGAAGAACAAGCGGACGAGATTACCCAACCCCAGTTGCAAAAAAATGCGCAAAACGAACCGCTTGCCAGCCATTCACAAGCGGTCGGATTGTTTGCTTGGTTTGCCATGGTTTGGACTTTTGCCTTGCGTGAGAGCAAAGAGCTATTGAGGGATAATATCCGCCTGTTGTTTGCGATTGGCGGTCCTGCCGTGATGTTGTTGGCTATGGCATCAAGTATTTCGTTTGATATTAACCCGCTGAAATTTACCGTATTGGATCATGACAACAGCTCGGAAAGTCGCCGATTGATCGAGTATTTTCGTGGCTCGCCTTATTTTATTGAACAGCCTGAAATTTATTCCACGGCGGAGATTGATCGGGTGTTAAAAAGCGCCGAAGTCAAGTTGGTGCTGGAAATTCCGGCGGAGTTCGGGCGTTCGATCTTAAAAGGTCAAATGACGCCAATCGGGATTTTTATTGACGGGGCGTTTCCGTCCACGGCGGAAAATTTGAAATCGTCGGCAAACGGTGTGCTTGCTCAATATGTACGGGAGAATTTTCCTGCGACGGCTAATTCAACGACATCATCGCTGATTGAACCCCGTTTTATGTATAACCAAGATTTTAAAAGCATTTTTGCCATTACTCCGGGTGTGATTATGTTAGCGATGATGATGGTACCTTCGATGATGACTGCATTGGGTATCGTTCGGGAGAAAGAGATCGGTTCGATTATGAATTTATACGGATCGCCTGCTAGTAAATTGCAATTCTTATTAGGCAAGCAATTACCCTATATTGTTTTAGCATTTTTAAGTTATTTGGTGCTGATTTTTATCGCCGTCGTCATCTTTGGTGTACCGATAAAAGGCTCGGTTTGGGCAATGTTTTTAGGCGCGTTATTGGTTGTTACCGCTTCAACAGGCTTTGGTTTAGTGGTATCAAGCTTTGTGAAATCGCAGGTTGCGGCACTTTTTGCCACCGCTATTTTAATTATGGTACCAACAATGAATTTCTCAGGAATGATGTACCCGACAGCAACATTACCAACGCCGACCTACGTTATAGCTCATCTTTTTCCTGGTGCTTGGTTTCAGCTAATTAGTTTAGGCGGATTTACCAAAGGGCTGGGCTTTTATGATTTCGTTGCCAGCTACGGTGCTTTAATTATCATCTATTCGGTCTATTTAATCTTGGCATCCTTATCATTGAAAAAACAGGAGAAATAAGATGCGTTGGTTAAAGAATGTGATCTATTTGTCGAAAAAAGAGTTTTCGAGTCTGTTTTCGGATCTGACGCTGATTGCTTTGATTTTATATATGTTCAGTATGGCTCTTTATACTATTGCCAATATGCCGACGACAGAGCTGAAAAATGCGGTAGTTGCGGTGGTGGATAACGATCGTTCAACCTTGTCTTATCGCTTAAGAGACAGCTTGATTGAGCCAAATTTCAAAAACGTACAGGAAATCTCGGCAAACGAAGTGGATCGGGCAATGGATACCGGTGCTTATACCTTTGTGTTGGAAATTCCGCCGAATTTCGAGCGGGATATGTTGAAAGGCTTATCGCCGAAAATTCAGCTGTTGATTGATGCCACGGCGATGACCCAAGCCGGCGTAGGGAGTAACTATATTGCGCAAATTTTTAATCAAGAAGTGGCGCAATATTTGGGATTAAATTCAGCTTCGTTAGATAACCTTGCAACAATCAACGTACTGTACAATCCAAACCATTCTAGCAAATGGCTAATGGGCACAATGCAAATTGTCGGAAACTTAAATTTACTGGTGTTGCTATTAGTTGGAGCAGCGGTTATTCGCGAACGTGAGCGGGGAACTATTGAACATTTATTGGTGATGCCCGTCACTTCAAGTGAAATTGCGGTGGCTAAAATTGTTGCGAACGGTTTGGTACTATTGACCGTTGCAATGCTTTCACTCACCTTTATGGTCAGGGGCGTATTAGGCGTACCGATTGCTTGGAGTTCATTTCCTTTATTTGCGTTAGGTGCAATAGCATTTTTATTCTCGATTTCATCGTTGGGTATTTTATTGGCAATTATTGCCCCAACAATGCCACAGTTCGGTTTACTCTGTATTCCGACATATATGGTGATGTATATGCTGTCCGGCACGAATTCTCCGATTGAAAATATGCCGGAACTTGCCCAACAGCTCACGCAATTTTCTCCGACAACCGTATTTGGCGCTTATACGCAAGATGTTCTCTTCAGGGGAGCAAATTTTGAACTCGTTTGGGATAAATTGCTAAAAATGATCGTGTTGGGTTTCGCTTTTTTAGCGATCGCACTTTCTCAATTCAGAACGATGTTATCAAGACAGGGATAAAAAAGGACAAACAATGAAAACCGTTAAATTAACAACAATTGCAATTTTTATCGCATTTCTGACCGCTTGTAATGTGACACAAGTCGATACCCAATCTACTGTTACCTTGCCAACACAGTTTGAACAAACGGCACAGGCAACGGGTTCGCAAAACGTACAGCAATGGTGGCAGAATTGGCAAGATCCGCAATTAAGCCGTTTAATCGAACAGGGGCTACAAAATAATTTGGATATTGCCTTAGCCCAAACACGCTTAAAAGAAGCGCAGGCAAACAGCCAATATGCGGAAGCGGATATGGGCGTGAATGTCGGTTTAAACGGCTCAATAAGTGGCGGGATCAGTAATATCAATAGCGGTATTATAAACCCCTCTTCCAGCCGAAGCGGTGGCGGATACGGCGGCTTTTCTGCTGCGTGGGAGCCGGATATTTTCGGGCAAAAACGCAGTGATGCCGATGCGGCTTACTATACGGCACTCGGGCAGCAAGAACAGCTTTACGGCACGCAGTTGTTAGTTGCCAGCCAAATTGCCGATAATTACTTTAAAATTTTTGCCACCGAACAACAAAAGGCGCTGATTTCGCAAAATTTAACCGTGTTAGCTGAATTGCAACGTTATATTCAAGGGCGTTTCAATGCAGGGCAAGCAACGGCCTATGAAGTGAATGAAATTGCGGCACAAATCACCGCACTTCAAGCCAAACAAACGACATTAACCGCACAAGCGGTCAGTTTTGAACGCAATATTGCCATTTTGCTCGGGCAAACGCCGCAAGGTTTTTACCTTGTAAAACAGGGTAATCCGCTGGCGAAAATCCCAAATCCGCCGGCAGGGCAACAACCAAGCGATGTTATCAATCGCCGTCCTGATTTACGTGCCAACGCTCAACAAATTCGAGCTTATAGTGCGAAACTTGCCAGTGCGAAAGCGGATCTGTTACCACGCTTTGATATTCAATTTCTCGGACAAGGTGGGAGAATTGAGCTGAATAATGATCTGTCGCATTTATCCGGTATTGGTAGTTTTGTCAGCGCTGGCGTCCAGTTGCCGATTTTTACAAATGGGCGAATTGAAGCCAACATTGATGCTGCCGATGCCCGTTTAAAAGGTGCGGTAATTCAATATGACAAAACCTTACTCACAGCTCTCGCAGAAGTGGATAACAGTTACCAAATGCAACAAAGTTTGGCACGCCAAACCGCATTACTAACGAAAACCGTACAACAAGCACAGAAACAGGCGAAAGACAGCCAGCTTTTATTCAAACACGGCGATAAAACACTGGATGTAGCACTACGCGCACAAATTTCTGCATTGAATTACCAAGAACAGCTGGTGCAATCCAATTTAAACGCAGCACAGAATATGATTCATTTATACAAAGCATTGGGCGGAGGGTGGTATAAATAGTTCAGAGTGAAAGAATCATTAAATTTTCATAAATTCTTTTTGATAAATCGGGGTATAATTTGGTCGGTAATCATACTTATAAAAAAGGAGAAAATATGAAAACCGATCAAGACATTTTAGACAGAGCATTAAGCAAACAAGCTGAGTTTGATAAAAAAGCTCAAATCACCCTTGTTGGTCACTCACTATTTGATATGTGGTCAGATATGGAACAAGGCACGCCGAATATTGCAGATAAAACGGTGGCAAATTTGGGGTTGTCCGGCACTAGCACCCGTCAATACCTTGATGTGATTGTTAAAGGTAATTTAATCAAACAGTTAGGTGAAAATGTGTTTATCTTTTTAGGGGTGAATGATATTGTAAAAGAACCCGACTATTCGCCGAAGCAAGTGTTAGATTGGATTAACGAGATTGTGTCCGCCTTTAAAACATTAGCCCCAACATCTCGCTACTATTTATTAGAAGCAACCCCTGTGAATAACATTGCGACCACGGACAATCCTGCGATTTTGGCGTTAAATCAATACCTTGAAGCACATTGTCCTGCTGATATTTGTTATGTGAAAACGTGGAATGCTTTTGCCAACGAAGAAGGCAAATTGAATCTAAACCTGTGTCACGACGGATTGCACTTTACTCAGCAAGGCTATGATGTGTTAGAGCAGATTTTACTCAAACAGCTAGGGGCTTAAATGCAGGATTTCGAGCAGTATCGAACCTTATTAGCCACATCTGCTTGGCAAACGGCGGAAACGGGTTTGCCAAGCCAAGTTGCAGAATGGCTGTTACATACGAACTCTTTAACTGAAAAGTTGCAACAAATTTGCCAAAGGCTATCCGTTGATGTGGTGCAACAAGGCTGGCAAGAGGTCGGTTTTGAGCAACATTTTGCCAAAATGTGGGTGCGAGAAGTGGTGTTAAGCGGTGATGACAAGGCGTGGATTTTTGCTCAAACATTATTAGCGGAAGACACGATTAAGAATGTGGCACAAGCCGTTTTAACCCTAGGGGATAATCCCATTGGCTTGTGGCTATTTCCGCAAAATCCACGGCGTTTAACCTTGGAATGGTGCCAAGACAAACAGACAGGCTTATATGCTCGCCGTTCAACGTTGCTACTCAAAGGTTATCCATTAGAAATTCGAGAACTGTTTCTGCCACAATTTTCATTTGAAACCACATCAAGAAAGGCGTAGCATTCGTCCGAATTTCTTTAAGTACAAAATATAATGAAACCAACAATTCTTCTTTACGACTCAGGAATGGGCGGTTTGACTATTTACGATGCTATCCGTGAAAGTCTGCCAGATGCCCATTATCTCTACTGTTTTGACAATGCGTATTTCCCTTATTCTGAAAAATCAGAAGCGGTGTTGATCGAACGAGCGGTGAGTATTGTGCAAAAAATTGCAGAAAACTATCCGCTTGATATGGTGGTTGTCGCTTGTAACACTGCCAGTACGGTGGTGCTACCTGCCTTGCGAGAACGGTTTGCAATGCCGATTGTCGGGACTGTGCCTGCGATTAAACCTGCTGCCCAAATTTCCCAAACTAAAACCATTGGCTTGCTTGCAACCAAAGGCACGGTAACACGCCCTTATGTTGATGAATTGATTAAACGCTATGCAAAAGAGTGTGTGGTAGAACGCATTGGTTCCACAGACTTGGTGGAAATTGTCGAAGAAAAACAGCAAACGGGTTCGGTGGATATGCAACGCCTGCAAAAAGTTGTTGCAGAATGGCAATCACACCCGACATTAGACACGGTGATTTTGGGTTGTACACATTTCCCATTAGTCAAAGATGAGTTGCAACAACTATTACCACGGGTGAGTTTTTTTGTTGATCCAGGCAATGGGATTGCGAACCGTGTAGTGAGCTTGTTACAAGATGTGAATATTAAAGTGAATGACAAAAACAAAGAAAATCAGGCATTTTGTACGCAAAACAGTTAAGACTTCTTAAAAAGAAAAAAGGTAATGTAGAATTGAGGATTTAAACGTTTAAATGTACTGAATTTTGGCAAAAAATAATTTCTTTAAAAATCAATGAGTTATATTTTGTAATCTTTAATTTTTGGTGAAAAACAAAACATTTAGAAAAAAACTTTAAAAAAGTACTTGCGTTGGATTGAGATTTCTCTATAATGCGCACCACACAACGACGCGCTGTTGTGAGTAGTTAAATTTGACAGTGCGTCGTTCTTTTTTGCTCTTTAACAATTTATCAGACAATCTGTGTGGGCACTTGTTGATTGACTTTGTTTGAAAAAATTAATTTTAAAACTTG
>JBGXMX010000058.1:0-5356 GCA_041809245.1 Glaesserella sp. | reverse complement strand
CTCTTGATAAGCCTGTTTGACTTGTCCGTTTTGTAATAAATCAAGTCTCTCTAGGCAATTATTTGCACCCAATGCGTTGATTGATTAGAATACGGCACTTTATTCAGAGGTAGAACCTCATCTTTAACTTGTGGGTAGCAATGACGATTTTAGCTTTAGGAATTAACCATAAAACCGCCTCCGTCCGTTTGCGTGAGAAAGTGGCTTTTGTTGCGGAAAAACAACAACAAGCCTTATCACAAATTACGCAAAGCCAATTGGCGGAAAGCGTGGTGATTCTATCAACCTGTAACCGAACGGAGCTTTATTTTCACCAGCCGACGATTCCCCCGCAAGAAAATCACCCCTCTAACATGGCATGGCGGGAACAATGCTTTCAATGGTTTGCGCAATTCCATCAGCTGGATGAAGAAGAGTTGCGCCATTGCCTCTATTTTCAGCAAAATTTAGAAGCGGCGAATCACTTAATGGAAGTTGCCTGCGGGCTGGATTCTCTCATTTTGGGCGAGCCACAAATCCTCGGCCAAGTCAAACAGGCTTATCAAGAGAGTGAGCAGTTTTATCGAGCTCACCAATTGCCGCTTTCAAACACTTTATCGAGACTGTTTCAAAAAACCTTTTCAACGGCAAAACGTGTCCGTTCTGAAACGGAAATCGGCAATAGTGCCGTGTCTGTCGCTTATGCCGCTTGCGGTTTGGCGCGTCAGATTTTTGATAATTTCGGCAAGTTGCGCTTTTTACTGGTCGGCGCCGGCGAAACGATCGAACTGGTTGCCCGCTATTTGGTTCAACACGGCGCCAAAAATATTATGGTTGCCAACCGCACCCATATTCGCGCCGAAATGCAGGCGGAAAATATCGGCATGCCGATGCAAATTTTATCTTTAAGTGCGTTGCAATTGGGGCTGAACCAAGCGGATGTGGTGATTAGCTCGACAGGCAGCCCTGATCTGTTAATCACAAAAGAGATGGTTGCCGAAGCACAAAAACAACGTCGTTTCGATCCGATGTTGCTGATTGATATTGCCGTACCTCGTGATATTGATGAGAAAGTGGGCGAATTAGACAGCGTGTATGCTTACAGCGTAGATGATTTACAAAACATCATCCAACAAAACCTGGCTCAACGCCAACAGGCTGCGGAACAAGCCCGAGCCATTGTGCAAGAAGAGGCAAAAGCCTTTTTCTTATGGCTGAAACAGCAACAATCCAATAACTTGATTAAACATTATCGTCAAAGTGCCGAATCAATTCGCCAAGACTTGCTTGAAAAAGCGCTGAATGCGTTGCAGCAGGGGCAAGAGAGCGAAAAAGTATTACAAGAACTGAGTTATAAATTAACCAATCAACTACTGCATGCGCCGACTCAAGCCCTACAAAATATGGCGCAAGAGAGTAACGTTAAAGGGTTGCAAAGTTTTTCGCACGCATTAAAAATTAAGGCTGAGCAGTAGTTTACTCAGCCATATGCCGTTTTATTAAAATCCGCCGATTTCTTCTTCAGTCAACGCTCTTAATTCTCCTTCGGCCAAATTGTCATCAAGGATGACATGACCGATTCGCCAACGATGTAATGCAACCACTTTATTGCCTAATGCGGCAAACATGCGTTTGACTTGATGATAACGTCCTTCGCTGATGGTGAGATTCACATTGTAATCATCCAAAACTTCTAAAACGGCAGGTTTCGTCGGTGTTTTTTCACCTCGTAATAAGAGCCCCTCTGCCAGTTGCTCGGCATAAAAATCTTCAACAGGATCAGCCAGCGTTACCAAATAAGTTTTTTCACAGTGATGTTTCGGTGAGGTAATGCGGTGAGACCACTGCCCGTCATCGGTGAGTAAGACTAAACCTGTCGTATCCGCATCCAGCCGCCCGGCACAATGTAATTTGCTACTTAACGGATAATCAAAAAATTGAAAAACCGTCGGATAGTCGCCGTCATCGTGGGAGCAAACGCATTGTTGCGGTTTGTACAGCATAAAATATTGCCCCGGTTGTGTCCAAGCCAGCGGCTGCCCGTCGAAACAAATTTGATCCTGTTCACTGATTTTACGTGCGGTATTTTTTTCCGTTTCACCGTTCACGCTCACTTGTCCGGCTCTTAATGCTTTACCGGCTTGAGAGCGGGTTAATCCTGTATTTTCTGCAATAAATTTATCTAAGCGCATTATTTTTTTACCTGTCATGAAAAACCGTCATTATAGAACAACCGCTTTGGTTGTAAATTTTTGCAAGCCTTTTAATGCAATCCTCTATATAATGCGTGCAATTTTGTAACAAATACGAGTAACAACTACGTGGAAAATGTGATCAATTTCGCAATCTACCTCCAGTTTTTTATCGGGTTGTTTGCGATTGTAAACCCTTTTGGTACTTTACCGATTTTCTTTAGTATGACTGCCCACCAATATGAGGCGGATCGTCATCGCACCAATCTCATTACTTCTGTTTCTGTGGGAGTGATTTTGCTCGTCAGCCTCTATTTCGGCAAAGTAATTCTCGACTTGTTTAGTATCTCGCTGAACTCCTTCCGTGTAGCAGGCGGGATTTTGATTGTCAGCATTGCGATGACGATGATTAGCGGGAAACTCGGTGAACATAAGCAAAACAAAGAAGAGAAAAATGCGGATTTATCCGAATATGAAAATATCGGCGTAGTGCCGCTGGCAATGCCGATTATGGCAGGGCCGGGGGCGATTGGTTCAACAATTGTGTGGGGAACGCGTTATCACACTTGGGTCGATTATGTCGGCTTTAGTATCGCCATTGTGCTGTTTGCTCTGATCTGTTATGTGCTGTTTCGTTTTTCCGCTCCGTTAGTCAAACGTCTTGGTAAAACGGGAACAAACGTAGTCACACGTATTATGGGTTTAATTCTGATGGCTCTCGGCATTGAAATTATTGTCGCAGGCTTAAGCAATCTTTTCCCCGGTTTAACCTCGATTAACTAATATTCATGATGATGCGCTTTTTTTTAATACAAGCGGGGCGAATGGCAAAAAAATTTGCAATATTAACCGCTTGCTTTTGGTTTTTAACGGCTTGTGAAGAGCAACCTCGTCCGACATTGCAAGCTATACCGCCTGAGAAATCGGAATATCAACTCAGCCGTGCTATCTATTCCGCTTATTTGCAGTTAGATCCGCAATTTGTGAAAGTTGCCGCTGACGCTGCGCCCGTACGGGATTTGTTGGTCGGGTTGGTGGCGTATCAGCGCACGGGAGAGATTATTCCCGCTATGGCTCAGGAATGGTTTAGTGACGATGGTAAAAATTGGTTATTTATTTTGACCGAAAATGCGCGTTGGTCTAACGGTCAGCCGGTAACCGCCGAGGATTTTGTCGCCAGTTGGCAACGACTTGCCGATCCGCAAAACGGCTCGCCCCTTGCGCCTTATTTGGTATATATGAATGTGGAAAATGCCAAGCAAATTCTCAGCGGCGAAAAAGCGCCTGAGACATTAGGCGTGCAAGCGTTAAATCCTTATACGCTTCAAATTCGGCTGCAACAGCCACAATTTAATCTACCTTATACGTTAGCCCATACGGCACTCTTGCCGACCTATCAGGGCAAAAAACCGGAAGAGGGGCAGAATTTTATTAGTAACGGCAGCTACAAAGTACTCTCTCGCTCAAAAACACAGCTGACTTTACAAGCGGTAGATTTACATATCCCATTTCAGAAAGTGAATTACCAATTAATTTCGACCATTCAAAATCCGGATCGTTTTGATATTTTGGAAAACCCGCTGGCAACTTACCATCGCCATATCACCAGTTTGCCGCGGCTTTGTACTTACTTTTATGAATTTAATTTGGCAGACCCGCTGCTACGACATAAAGCCGTACGCCAAGCGATACGCACCATGGTATCCTCTATCGAAGTCAGCCACGGCTTTGGAATTCCTAACCATTTTGTGCTGCCGAAAACGATGGTGATGGCACAAAATTCGTTGCAATTTAAAGTAAGCCCCGAACAGCTGTTAAACTCAATGGATATAGACGCAGACAATCCCGTACAACTGACTTTGACTTATGATAATCAAGGCTATCATAACCAAATTGCACAACGTATTATCCGCACCCTGTCGCAGTCGGATCTCTTTCGGATCGTGCCGGAAGAAGTCAGCTGGCAGCAGTTGCTGCAAAAACGGGAATTGCGGCAGTTTCAACTGATTCGTTCAGGTTGGTGTGCGGATCATCGTGATCCTGTGTTATTCTTACTGCCGTTTCATTCACAAAGCCCGGATAATAAAAGCGGCTACCACAATGAACAAGTCGATGAAATGCTCATGCAGTTGAAAACGCAGCCGCTTTCTCCGTTAGAACGTGAACAACTGATTTTACGTATTGTCTATCAATTAGAGAGCGATATTGCCATTTTGCCGTTATTTCAATACCAGCGCCGAATCGCCTTTGATCCGACCATTGAAGGTATTGATGTAGAAAATGACAGCGAAGTCATTTACAGTAAAGATTTATACCGAGATAAGGAATAACTATGAATCAACTTAACGAACAACAATTAGCCGACATTAAACAGCTTTTACAAACTTTTCAGCACCCTACGCTGCAAAAAGATTTAATTGCGTTAAATGCTCTTAGAAAAGCCGAACTGGGCGCAGGCGTATTACGCCTTGAATTGGTCATGCCTTTTGCATGGAATAGCGGCTTTGCGGCACTGAAAGCCGAATGTGAAGACAAACTGAAACAAATCACCGGCGCAAACAGCGTCAAGTGGGTGTTAACCTACCAAATTGCGACCTTAAAACGGGCGAATAATCACCCTGCCGTGAACGGGGTGAAAAATATTATTGCCGTTACCTCAGGTAAAGGCGGCGTGGGCAAATCCACAACCTCGGTCAATTTAGCCCTTGCGCTTAAAGCTCAAGGTGCCCGTGTCGGGATTTTAGACGCCGATATTTACGGTCCGTCAATTCCGCATATGCTGGGGGCGGCGGACCAACGCCCTGTATCTCCGGACAACAAACACATTACCCCGATTGAAGCTCACGGGCTTTATTCCAATTCGATCGGCTATTTGATGGATGCGAATAATGCGACGATTTGGCGCGGTCCAATGGCAAGCAGTGCATTAAGCCAGCTGTTACAAGAGACGTGGTGGCCTGACTTGGACTACTTGGTTATTGATATGCCGCCGGGTACGGGGGATATTCAGCTCACCCTTTCTCAGCAAATTCCGGTTACAGGCGCATTGGTTGTCACCACCCCGCAAGATATTGCATTGTTAGATGCGATTAAAGGTATTTCCATGTTTGAACGTGTTTCAGTGCCGGTGCTTGGCATTATTGAGAATATGAGCGTGCATATCTGCGCCAATTGCGGTCACCATG
>JBGXMX010000057.1:0-3395 GCA_041809245.1 Glaesserella sp. | reverse complement strand
TTGTAGGGGCAAATTACATTTGCCCAGTAATAAAAGTTTATGGGGGCGAATGTGATTCGCCCCTACGTGTATGAAGGATATTTATGTACCAAGTCTTAGCCCATTTCAGCTACCAACATTTCGAGCAAGATCCTGTGACATTGATTAATCAAGTGTTAAATCAATGGCTTTACAATGGACAGGTTATTGGGCGAGAAATGGCGGTAACTTATCACCAAACGGAATTTCAAGTCCGCCTTTCCACCCCTGAACAAGATAGCTTGTTACCGAAAAATAACAGCCCAAAAGTAGATGAAGCCTTAGCCCAAGCGGAAGAAGCCGGTGTGGTTTTTGAATATTTTGAGCTGATTGGTCGGGATTATCAGGCAGAGGAAACCAGTGACAATCTAAAGCCGAGCTTTCAAATTCTCTACACCACACATTTAGATACTTGCTCACCCATTTACGACGGCGAGAGCTTCCGTCCGATCCCGTTATATCGTTTAGATAATCAGTTATTAAGCGAACAAGTCTTAAAATGGCAACAAGATTGGCAAGCGTGCGACACATTACAAATGAACGGCTCAACCCTTGAACAGCAAGCCTTACAGCAAATTTGTGATGTCGAAAGTCACCTAGCTCAACAGGGTAGAGCATTAAGCCAACAGCTTGAGCAACATACAGGCACACCAACCTATTATTATCTCTACCGCCTAGGTCAAGACCCCGAAATTGAGCATCACCGCCGTTGCCCAAGTTGTAACGGGCAGTGGAAATTAGCCCAACCGCTACACGAGATTTTTCATTTCAAATGCGACCAATGCCGATTGGTTTCCAATTTAAGCTGGGAAGTGATGTAACAAGCGGTGCTAATTTTGCGGATTTTTGCAAAATTTCCGCAAAATTTAAACGCTTGTATTACCGTAACCCCCTATTCCAAGTTGATTATTTGATCTACCTCTCATTTTTTTACATTTCCTCTTGTTATTCCCTGCATAAAAATTTACTCTATGGAGCAGTTCTTCTTTTTAATGTTTTTTATGGAGTAAAAAATCCATAATAGGAGTCGTTATGTTACTAGGTGATTTATCTCGCGAAGATTTCGCACATTCTCTTCCCCCTGTTTTTCCCGGACTTTGTCAGAAATTAAAAGCGTTAGATTTAGTCAATCTTCCTTTGGGTTGACAGGATTTGGAAGAGGGCATTCGTATGAATGTCATGGAATTTGAAACGAGCTCTAGCGAAGGGAAAAAGGCTGAGCTACACCGAAAATTCATTGATATTCAGTTATTAATTTCAGGTGAGGAGGCGATTGAATATAGCCTTGCTTATCCAAATCTTGATTTGTACGACGAATATCGTGACGAAGATGACTATCAACTGACCCCAACCCTTGAACATAAAAATGTAGTGATCTTAAAGCCAAATATGTTCGCCATTTTCCTTCCGTATGAACCGCATACACCGGGAAATTTGGTGACTGAAAGTAAACATTTGAAAAAATTAGTCGTTAAAGTTCCGGTGGAGTTGCTAGGAGGCTGATATGTCTGCCCGAGGTAAAATTTTAGATACGATTGGTGCATTACAAAATAGCTTAACCAAAACGGAAAAGAAAATTGCTCATGCGATTTTATCGCAGCCTGATCTTTTAAGTCAGTGCTCTTTGTCTGAAGTCGCCAGTCAGTTAGACGTCGGTGAAGCTACTTTTATCCGTTTTTGCCGAACGTTAGGTTTTAAAGGATATACCGATTTTAAATTGGATTTAGCCATCGAGCTTGCAACACAAGAAAAAGAGAGTAGTGCGCTGCTTGATACGGACGTTTCGGAAATTGATACGCCGAAAGAAATTGCAGTGAAACTCCAAGCTACTTTAAGTAATGTGATTTCAGAAACCATCAATTTGCTTGATTACGAAGAGCTTGAAAAAGTGGTGGACGAATTACGCAGGGCAAATCGGATCTTCCTATTTGGTGTCGGATCTTCAGGGCTTACGGCGGAAGATGCAAAACATAAATTGATGCGTATCGGTTTACAAACCGATGCCGTCACCAATAACCATTTTATGTATATGCAAGCTTCTTTGTTAAAAGAAGGGGATGTCGTCATTGGTATCAGCCACTCGGGTTATTCGGAAGAAACAACCAAAGCCTTACGTATTGCGCGTGAAAATAGTGCCGTCACGGTGGCGATTACCCACAATTTACGTTCGCCGATTACGGAAATTGCCGATTACGTTTTAATTAACGGTAACCGCCAAGGACATATGCAGGGCGACTCTATCGGCACCAAAATGACTCAGCTTTTTGTGTTGGACTTAATCTACACCTTGTTGGTTAAGGCTGAACCAAATAAAGCGATTGAACAGAAACAGAAAACGTTAAACGTTATTTTAGAGCAACGAATTAAATAAAAGAGCGTCCAGATTGCAAATTTTTTTGAAATGTTGAGCGCTTGAATCTTTCATCTTAATCTATATAAGGAACCCAAATGAAAAATTTAAAAGGTATCTTCAGTGCATTATTAGTCTCTTTTAATGCAGACGGCACAATCAACGAAAAAGGTTTACGCCAAATTGTTCGTTACAACATCGACAAAATGAAAGTCGATGGCTTGTATGTGGGCGGTTCAACCGGTGAAAACTTTATGCTTTCAACGGAAGAGAAAAAAGAGATCTTCCGTATTGCAAAAGACGAAGCGAAAGATGAGATTGCATTAATCGCTCAAGTCGGTAGCGTAAACTTAAAAGAAGCGGTAGAACTTGGTAAATATGCAACGGAATTAGGCTATGACAGCTTATCTGCAGTAACGCCGTTCTACTACAAATTCAGCTTCGCAGAAATCAAAAACTTCTACGAAACTATCATTCGTGAAACAGGTAACAAAATGATTGTTTACTCTATCCCATTCTTAACAGGGGTAAACATCGGTGTTTCACAATTTGCAGAACTGTTCCAAAATGAAAAAATCATTGGTGTGAAATTCACCGCAGGCGATTTCTATCTGTTAGAGCGTTTACGCAAAGCATTCCCGAACCACTTAATCTATGCAGGTTTTGATGAAATGATGTTACCTGCAACCGTATTAGGTGTAGATGGTGCAATCGGTAGTACCTTCAACGTCAACGGTATCCGTGCTCGTCAAATTTTTGAATTAGCCCAACAAGGCAAAGTCAAAGAGGCGCTTGAAATTCAAAACGTGACTAACGATTTAATCGAAGGTATTTTGGGTAACGGTTTATATCAAACCATCAAAGGCTTATTGGAAGAAGAAGGCGTACAAGCGGGCTACTGCCGTGAACCAATGACGAAAGAATTGAATGCACAACAAAAAGCGGTTGTGAAAGAATTAAAAGCGAAATATTTAGCGTAATAACATTATAAATCGCTTTAAAAACAAGCCATATCCTCACAAGATAT
>JBGXMX010000056.1:0-4199 GCA_041809245.1 Glaesserella sp. | reverse complement strand
GAAGTGGAAGCCTTAGAAAAGGTATTGACGGAACAAGCAGGGCATAAAGTGAGTATTACTGATAAAGTGCGTGGCGAAAAAAGCCGTTATCTCGCCCTTGCCAAAACGAATGCAATGGCGGCATTGACCTTACAGATCAAGCAAGATGCCCGTATTCAAACCCGTTATGAAGCCTTACAAGCGGTGCTTTCTTTGCCAAAAATTGCAAGAATGGAATGTTTCGACATCAGTCACACGATGGGCGAACAAACGGTCGCTTCTTGCGTGGTGTTTGATGAAAATGGGCCGCTAAAATCCGACTATCGCCGTTTCAACATTGAAGGCATTACAGGGGGCGATGATTATGCTGCGATGGAACAAGCCCTGCTCAAGCGTTACGATAAACCGCTTCCGCCTGAAAAAGTCCCCGATATTATCTTTATTGACGGCGGAAAAGGGCAGTTAAATCGAGCGTTAGACACCTTTGCCAATCTCAAGGTGGAATGGGATAAATCCAAACCGTTACTTATCGGCGTGGCAAAAGGCGTAGAACGTAAAGCAGGGTTAGAAACCTTACTGATCAGCAAATGGGACAAGGAAATCCACTTACCGCCTGACAGCCCTGCGTTACATTTAATTCAGCATATTCGAGATGAATCCCATAACCACGCCATTAGCGGACACCGCAAAAAACGGCAAAAAGCCTTTACCGAAAGCGGTTTAGAGGCAATCGCCGGCGTTGGAGCTAAACGCCGCCAAGCCTTACTGAAATATCTTGGCGGTATGCAAGGGGTGAAAGCAGCAACTTTAGAAGAAATTCGGTCTGTACCGGGGATTTCCGCTTCCCTTGCGGAAACGATTTTTGATACTTTGCACCACGGTTAATTTGCAAAAATTTTAGTGAAAATGACCGCTTGTAGCGATATGATTCATCAGTCGTGACTTTTTGATGAATATTTTGAATTATGAAACCTATTTTTTTAGAACTTCGCCATCTTAAAACCTTATTAGCACTAAAAGAGAGCGGTAGCGTTTCTTTAGCGGCGAAACGTGTTCACTTAACCCAATCGGCACTTTCACATCAGATCAAATTGCTTGAAGATCAGTATGATTTGCCGCTTTTTGAACGCAAAACACAGCCAATTCGCTTCACGGCGGCGGGTGAGCGTTTGATTAAACTTGCTTACGATATTTTGCCGAAAGCGATGGAAGCCGAGTTAGATTTAGTACGCGTGAAACAGGGTGAAGTAGGCGAGCTGAAAATAGCCGTCGAATGCCATACCTGTTTTGATTGGCTAATGCCGGCAATGGATAAATTTCGCCAAAGCTGGGGCTTGGTGGAATTAGATATTGTTTCAGGCTTTCATACCGATACCGTCGGTTTACTTTTAACTCGCCGTGCTGATTGGGCGGTGGTTTCCGAAATGGAAGAGACATTAGGCATCGCCTACAAACCGCTTTTTTCTTATGAAATGGTCGCCATCTGCTCTAAAGATCACCCTTTGGCTGCCAAAGAAGTATGGGAAGCGGAAGATTTCCGTGATGAAACGCTGATTCACTATCCTGTGCCTGATGATATGCTGGATTTGCTTAGAAAAGTTTTATTACCTGCAAACATTAATCCTGCTCGTCGAACCAGTGAATTAACCATTGCAATTATTCAGCTGGTGGCAAGTAAACGGGGTATTGCAGCACTGCCTTATTGGGCGGTAAAACCTTATTTAGAAAGAGGCTATGTCGTCGCAAGAAAAATTACTGCCAAAGGGCTATACAGCAATTTATACGGAGCCGTTCGAGAGGCGGATCTCAATACGGCATATATTCGCGATTTTCACGATACCGTGAAGGCTGAGAGTTTTGCAAGCTTACCTGATTTGTTAGTAATAGAGTAATGTTTGTCAACTTTTACTTAAAATATGTCAATAATGTATTGATTGATTAAGCACATCGGAGTATATTCCTTACAGTTCTACCTCTAATTTTTAAGTTCCGCTATGCAAAAACGTATTACATCTTATATTCAGAAAAAATATTTATGTACGATTTGCTGTTCTGACAATGATGTCCCTTGGGCAAATGCGTTTTATTATGTTTTTGATGAAAAAAAACATCGTCTTATCTATGTTACAGGCGAACAAACCCGTCATGCCAAAGTAATGCAAACCAATGCTCAAGTGGCCGGTACTATTTTCAGCCCAACCCGTTTTAATCCCTCTCTCCAAGGTATCCAATTTACCGGCAGAGCGCGCCAATTAAAGGGAGAGGAGCAAGAAATCGCCAAAACACTATATAAAAAAGAGTATTCTCACGACTTAATTGACACATTGTCGGTTTGGGAAGTTTCTTTGGAATATGTCCGTATGATTGACCATACCCTTGGCTTTTTCGGTACTATCGAATGGAAACTGGGTGAGCCGGAAAAACATGAGTTTGATTCATTGGTGTAATTAGAAAGTGAGGAACTATAATTCCTCACTCAAGTTATTGATAAAGTCACCTAAGCGGTGGTGATTGACTTTCGATAGCGCACGTTTTTAACGTGTGCTGAAATACATCATCACATATGACAAAAGGCACTCGTTACAAACGAGCGCCATCATAGTTCCGTTGATTTATGGACGATTTGTCATCAGTCTGAGTGAGGAACTATAATTCCTCATTCAGATTATTGATAAAGCCATCTAAGCGGTGGTAATTGACTTTCGATAGCGCACGTTTTTAACGTGTGCTGATACACATCATCACATATGACAAAAGGCACTCGTTACAAACGAGCGCCATCATAGTTCCGTTGATTTATGGACGATTTGTCATCAGTCTGAGTGAGGAACTATAATTCCCCACTTTTTTATTTTATGCCCCCAACAACTTATTCATCCGTTTAATAAACGCCGTTGGATTTTCTAATGTACCGCGTTCAGCGAGTAACGCTTGTTCAAACAAGAGTTCAATCCAGTCGTTAAATTCCGCTTCATCGGCAATATCAGCCACACGTTTTACCATTGCATGTTCCGGGTTTAACTCGAAAGTATATTTCACTTCAGGGGCTTGTTGCCCCATTGCGGCGAACAATTTTGCCATCTGCGTGGTCATTTCATCGCTGTCAGTTGAAACAACGGCTGGTGTGTCGGTCAAGCGGTGAGTTAGGACCACTTTTTTGACACGTTCGCCTAAATAGCCTTTGGCTCTCTCTAAGAAGCTTGCAAATTCAGCTTCTTGTGCTTTTTGGGTTTCTTCTTCCGCTTTATCGGCAAGATCGCCTAAATCTAAGTCTGATTTAGTGATACTTTGTAGTGGCTTGCCGTCAAATTCGGTTAAATGGCTGATAAACCATTCATCAATGCGGTCGGAAAGCAGTAAGACCTCAATGCCTTTTTTGTTGAACAGCTCTAAATGTGGGCTGTTTTTCGCCGCTTGATAGCTGTCGGCAGTTAAGAAATAAATCGCTTTCTGACCTTCTTTCATTCTTGCAATATAATCGTTCAAACTGACCGCTTGTTCGCTACTGTCAGTATGCGTTGAAGCAAAGCGGACTAAGGCTGCCACTTGGTTTTTATTCGCAAAATCTTCCCCTACGCCTTCTTTCAACACTAAACCGAATGCATTCCAGAATTGTTGGTACTGTTCGGTATTATCTTTCGCCAGTTTTTCCAACATTTGTAATGCACGTTTGGTTAATGCCGAACGCAGTGCCGATGTGGTTTTGTTGTCCTGTAAAATTTCACGGGAAACGTTTAACGG
Source organism: Glaesserella sp. (assembly GCA_041809245.1). Lineage (GTDB taxonomy): Bacteria > Pseudomonadota > Gammaproteobacteria > Enterobacterales > Pasteurellaceae > Glaesserella. The sequence continues at coordinate 479 of JBGXMX010000056.1, read as the reverse complement.
TAAGTCATTTGAGTCTAATAAACCACGCATAAAGCGAAGATAATTCGGCATAAAGACTTCCGCATCGTCCATAATAAATACACGTTGCACATAGAGTTTTAAGCCGTGTTTTTGTTCACGCTGGAACAGATCCCACGGGGCTTTGCTTGGCACATAAAGTAGGCTGGTATACTCTTGTTTGCCTTCAACTTTATTGTGCGACCAAATTAACGGATCGGCAAAATCGTGGCTGATGTGTTTGTAGAACTCTTTGTATTCTTCGTCAGAAATCTCATTTTTAGAACGTGTCCAAAGTGCTTGAGCTTTGTTAATTTTTTCCCATTTGGTGCCAGTTTCTTTGCCTTCATCGTCGTACTCTTTGGTTTGAATTTCCACCGCTAAACCGATATGGTCAGAGTATTTACCGATAATGTCACGTAAACGCCATTCGCTTAAAAACTCTTTTTCATCATCACGCAAGTGTAAAATGACATCCGTTC
>JBGXMX010000055.1:0-17347 GCA_041809245.1 Glaesserella sp. | reverse complement strand
GGCATCAGCGGTTCATCGCCTTGAATATTGACGATAATTTCATTATCTGCAATCGCCATTTTTTCTACAACTTCGGCTAAACGTTCCGTACCTGAATTATGTTTGTCTGAAGTTAAGCAAACCTCTGCACCGAACTGACTTACAACATCTGCAATTTCAGCGTGATCCGTTGCCACAATCACACGAGCTGCGCCCGCTTGTTGGGCTTTTTCCCAAACATGTTGAATCATCGGTTTACCTGCAATATCAAGCAGTGGTTTGCGCGGTAAGCGGGTAGAGGCGTAACGTGCGGGAATAATAACTGTAAAACGCATAAAAGCTCCTAAATTCTGGAAAGATCAAATTTCTCAAGTTCGATTCGATTGGTTGTGCCGTAAAATTCGCTCAAGGCTTGGCGTAACATTTCTGCCCGTTTCGGTAAACCGTTGAGCGCATAATGTTTTACCTGTTCATAAACGGCTTGTTTAAACGCACTGTTATCGCCGGCATTGCCCGTTAGATTATCTGCGCTGGCAAAGTAACGAAAATTGGCAGCGGTGGCTAGAATCCACTCTATTGCCTGCGGTTTTACCTCAACTTTCTCAAATTCTCGTTGTTGTGCTTCGGAGCGTCCGTCCGGCTCATACCAATAGCCGAAATCTTCCAATTTACGCCGTTCAGCCCCGGCAACCAGCCAGTGAGAAATTTCATGCAAGGCACTGCTGTAATAACCGTGTGCAAATAAAATCACGTGATAAGGACGGGCGCTGGGTTGATTATCTTCGTCTAGAAATGCGGGAAGGTAAATCGGATAATCTCCCCCTCGTTCTAAGCGAGTGTTGTAGCTTTCTGCAAAGCAGTGATTAAAAATCTGAATTAAATCTTGATATTGATGATTATCTTGGTTCATAGCAATTATTTGATGTAGTTAACAAATCCTTCTACATTTTCGGTTTGGTTGGCTAGGGTGATTTGGTTGCCTTCAGCCGGTGAGCCAATCATGACTAATGCAATAATTTGATCATTGTCTCGGCAGCCGAATGCTTTGCGTAGTGCGGAGCTTTTAACCCACTGATTGGAAATCCAACCGGTTTCAAAGCCCTGCGCATTAGCGGCTAATTGGATGGCATAAGTGGCACAACCTGCACTGAGCATTTGCTCCCAAACGGGGACTTTGGCAATATCATGCTCAAGTTTTGCAACCACACCGATAATCATTGGTGCACGTTGGCTTAATCCTTGCGCTTTTTTCAACGCTTCCTCACCCAGTTGTAATTCTTCAACGGCTGCAGCGAGATGTTGGTAAAATTGCGGCATACCGCTTTTCTCAATCACGACAAAACGATACGGTTTCAAACGTCCGTGATCGGGCGCACGCAGTGCGGATTTTAACATAATTTCAAGTTGTGCCGGACTTGGTGCAAGATTGCCGAATTTTTTACTGGAACGACGATGTTGTAATAAATCAATGGTATCCATAACTGATTTCTCCCGTGAAAAAGTGCGCTAAGAATAGCATATTCTGTAAAGTTTCGTGCCGATTTGTGGTAATCTAACGCCAATTTTATGTGATTTAGGGATAACTATGTTAGCGTTATTAAAAGGCATTTATCGTATTTTCCGTTGTATTCGTGAATTTGTAATCAGCCTCTTTTTTATTCTGTTTGTCTTAATTTGTTTTGCGGTAGTGACATTACTGAATCAAGATCCATCGACAACCCCAAATAAGACCTTTCAGAAAGGGGCGTTAATGCTCAATTTAGACGGCTATTTGGCAGATAATCACGATGAGTTCAGTGATTTTCACCGCTTTTTGCAATCTGAATTCGGTAGCGAATCCGAACCGTTGAAAATCTCGACATTCGATGTGGTTCGAGCCATTAATCAAGCCAAATATGACGATAATATTACCGGGCTTGTGCTTGATCTCAGCTTTTTTGACGGAGGCGATCTTCCTTCGTTAAACTTTGTCGGCAAAGAAATTCTTGCGTTTAAAGAATCGAAAAAACCGGTGATTGCCGTGGGTGAATACTACAGTCAACAGCAATATTACCTAGCCAGTTTTGCCGATAAAATTTATCTCAATCAAGCGGGTTTTGTCGATTTACACGGTTTAAGTTACAACACACTCTACTTCAAATCGTTACTCGATAAAATTGAAGCCGTACCTCATATTTTCCGTGTCGGCACTTACAAATCGGCGGTAGAACCTTTCTTGCGTGATGATATGTCGCCCGAAGCCCGCCAAAATGCCCAAGGCTGGTTAAATGATTTATGGCGGAATTTTACACAAGATATTGCGCATAATCGTCAAACAGCAGCGGAAACTCTTGTACCGAGTGCACAGCGCTATATTGAACTCTACAGAAACGCTCAAGGCGATGATGCCCGTTATGCCCTAAACCAAAAATTAGTGACTGAAATAGCAACCACCGAACAAATCCGTCAAGCCTTAATTGAACAGTTTGGTAAAGATCGTGACGGTCATTACAACCACATCAATTTCTTTGATTACAGCACCACCTTAGCCGATCGTTTTAATGTCAATAGCACCGATAAAATTGCCGTTATCAATGTAGAAGGTGAAATTATTTGGGGTGAAAGCGATGAATCCAGCGCCGGCAGTGATACGCTCATTCGTTTGCTACGTGCGGCTCGGGAAGATTCACAAGTCAGAGGCGCTATTTTGCGTATTAACAGCCCGGGCGGTAGCGCCATGACATCGGAGCTGATTCGCCAAGAGGTTGAAGCGTTACAAAAAGCGGGTAAACCTGTCGTTGCCTCAATGGGCGGAATGGCGGCATCCGGCGGTTACTGGATTGCGTCAACCAGCGATAAAATCATTGCCGGCCCAAGTACCATCACAGGTTCTATCGGCATTTTCGGTTTAGCACTCAGCTTTGAACAAACCGCTAAAAATCTCGGCGTAAAAGAAGACGGCGTAACTACCTCGCCTCTCGCCGGCAGCTCTGCACTAAGAACCTTATCGCAAGAGCAAGCTGAAATTATCCAAATCGGTATTGAACACGGCTACGATCGCTTCCTTGAACTGGTCAGCCTTGGTCGCAAAATGAGTAAAGATGCCGTAGACAAAGTGGCGCAAGGGCAAGTTTGGACCGGGGAAGCAGCCTTGGCTAAAGGGCTGGTTGATGAGCTTGGCGACTTCAATGATGCCTATGGCTCACTACTTACACTGATTAATCAACAGCGCAAAACGGAAAATCAAACCGAGTTTGAACATTTGGATGTTCAATGGTTTATTGAAACGCAGGATGATTTTATCAGCCAAATCATGCGTGATTTTCAGATGAAGTTTAATCTACAGCTGACCTCGTTGTTCGGGCAGCCAATCTCACAAAAATTAACCAAACAGATGGATCTGCTCACTAAATTTAACGATCCGAAGCAAACCTATCTCTACTGCCTCAACTGCGGTAGCGTAAAATAGTTTGCAAAAATTTTTCAAAATTTGACCGCTTGTCACTCAAGCAAACCCTATAGAAACCGATTTATGACTACAGAAACAACCTATTTCGCCACGGCAGCACGTGGCTTTGAAGAAATGTTAAAAACCGAACTTGAGCAGATTACGCACGCACAATGCAAAGTGGCTCAAGGCGGTGTGCATTTCACCACTGATTTAAAAGGGGCGTATCAAGCATTATTACATAGTCGCTTGGCTTCCCGTATTTTATTGCCTTTAATCAATACGAAAATTTTCAGCGACAGCGATTTGTATGCGTCTGTGGTTGCTTACGACTGGCAGAGCATTTTCGATCCAAGAGATACCTTTTTCGTGGATTTTAACGGCACAAACCGTGAAATTCGCAACACGCAATTCGGTGCAATGCGAGTGAAAGATGGCATTGTCGATTATTTTGAGCGTAAAGGTTTTGCTCGCCCGACTGTGGATAAAATCCGCCCGGATATTCGTTTACACGCCTATTTAAACCGTGAAGAGCTGATTATTTCTCTGGATTTAAGCGGTGAAGCCTTGCATATGCGTGGTTATCGTGAAGAAACGGGGAAAGCACCGTTGCGTGAAACCTTGGCGGCGGCGATTGTGTTGCGTTCAGGCTGGCAAAAAGGTACGCCACTTGTCGATCCGATGTGTGGTTCGGGGACTTTATTGATTGAAGCGGCTCAAATGCAAGCGAATATTGCCCCACAAATTAACCGTATCCATTGGGGATTTGATAGTTGGAAAGGGCATCAGATCGAACTATGGAAAAGGGTGTGGCAGGAAGCGAAAGAAGCTGAAATCCTGCCCCCCTCCGCCTTCGGCACCTCCCCCCGCGAGCAGGGGGAGGGAAGCAGTGTGCTGTTCTTCGGATTTGACCTCGATCACCGAGTGTTACAGAAAGCCAAACAGAATGCGAAAAATGCAGGGGTGGCAGATTTAATTCAATGGCAACAAGGCGATGTGTCGGCGTTGAAAAATCCGATTACCGAGCAGGTGGGAACGGTGATTTGTAATCCGCCTTATGGTGAGCGATTAGGTACAACCCCAGCGTTAATTGCGTTATATTCTGTCTTTGGACAACGGTTAAAACAGCAGTTTGCAGGTTGGAACGCTTCTATTTTTAGTGGTGAACCTGAATTGCTGAACTGCTTACGTCTGCGTTCGGCTCGTCAATTTAAGGCGAAGAACGGACCGCTTGAGTGTGTGCAGAAGAATTATTTGATCAGTGAAAATGCAGACAAGCGGTTAGATCTTGACGAAAATCTGCAATTTAGCCAAAACTCACAAGTTGCCCCTGATTTTGCTAATCGCTTAACCAAAAATATCAAAAAGATCGAAAAATGGGCGAAACAGCAAGGGCTTGATGCCTATCGTTTATACGATGCGGATCTGCCTGAATATAATTTGGCTGTGGATAGATACGGCGATCATATCGTGGTGCAAGAGTATGCCGCACCGAAAAATATTGATGAAAACAAAGCTCGCCAACGCTTGCTTGATGCGGTATCAGCCACTCTGTATGTTACAGGTGTTGAAACGAATAAATTAGTCTTAAAAGTTCGCCAACGTCAAAAAGGGACGAATCAATATGAGAAACTGGCGAATAAAGGCGACTATTTCTTCGTGAATGAATACGGGGCGAAGCTGTGGGTGAACTTGACAGATTACCTTGATACAGGCTTGTTCCTTGACCACCGCTTAACGCGTAAGATGGTCGGTGAAATGGCGAAGGGAAAAACCTTCCTAAATCTGTTTGCCTACACGGGTTCAGCGACGGTTCACGCCGCGTTGAACGGGGCAAAATCGACTACCACTGTGGATATGTCAAATACTTATCTCAACTGGGCGGAACAAAATCTTGAGCTGAACAATATTTCACTACGAAATCACCGCTTGCATCAGGCAGATTGCTTGCAATGGTTAGCGGATTGCCGTGAGCGTTTTGAACTGATTTTCGTTGATCCACCAACCTTCTCTAACTCAAAACGAATGGAAAACAGCTGGGACGTACAACGTGATCATATTGCCTTGATGAAACAGTTGAAACGCATTTTAACGGAAAACGGCACGATTGTATTCTCGAACAACAAACGTGGCTTTAAAATGGATTTTGACGGCTTGGCTGAATTAGGATTAACGGCGGAAAACATTTCGCACAAAACCTTGCCGTTGGATTTTGAGCGTAATCCGCATATTCATAACTGCTGGATTGTAAAACATATAGCCGAATAAGGCTGACAAGCGGTTGATTTTTGCAAATTTTTTGCAAAAAATGACCGCTTATTGATGTGTAATTATAAGTCTGTTTAAACTTAGTATTTTTTTACGGTGTTCTATGTCACACGATCACGATACTCCTTCTAAATTAGAAATCGCCACACACGCTATTTTGCCGTTGGTGACGATGTTATTGATTGAAATGTCGCTCAATCACTATTTTGCACCGCAAAATGCAATCTTTGTTTCGCCTTACCTGCTTACCTTTTTTACTGTTTGTTTGATTAGCTTCGTGGTGTTGTGGAAAGGGCAAATTTGCCCAGGGCAAAAAGGGCGTTTAACGGCTATTTTACCGTGGCTCTTGGTCTTTGCTGTGGGAAATTTTCTCTATTCCCTTGCCTTTACTCCGAAACATTCACCTGCTTTAGTCGCTGGGTTTGCTTCTGTGATTCTGCCGTTTATCTATTGGAAATTGCCCAAAGATGAAGACATTTATCGCACGGTGATTTATTGTGGCTTAGGCATCACCGCCATTGGTATGGTGCAATACTTGCTGATTTATTGGTATGAAGTGCCGTCGCTGTTTAACTGGATTAGAGCCAATAATTTTGCTCAAATTTTGCTCGGCATTTTATTAAGTGGCTGGTATTTAATGCTGGCGAAAAGCCGTTTGGAAGGCTTTTTAAAACTGTTGGTATTGTTGGCACTTGCGGTATTAATCATCAACTATGTTTGGGTGATTTTCGTGTTATATCAACAACTTGCGATTATGCCTGAGATGGTGATTTACCCTTACTTTATCTTCTTTGGGGTTCAGTTTGTGATTTTGATGATGTTAGCTTGGTTGTTACTCGGTAAACAGGGAAAAAACATCAAAAATCCAACCGCTTGGACGGTCGCAACTTTCCTTGCAATGCTTTATCCTTTGACAAATATTCTCTAAATGTTACGCAGAAGCCTATTGATTATCGGTGCGGTACTTGCCATTTTAATGGCTGGTAGTGCGTCGTTGCTTTCAAGCGGTCAATTAGCTTCTGCGATTAATTTGGCATTGCCAACGGGCTGGAAAATAGAAACACCCGATGGCATTGAGCCACATTTAGAAAAAGCCATCTTGCCACAATTTACCCTTTACTATCAAAATTGTCCGATTGTTTCGGCAGAGAGCCTTGCGGTGCAATGGATTGATGAACGGAGTATTCGTCTTAATCAAGCGACTATTGATTATGCCTGCTTAACGCTTTTTCCTAAATCGGAAACAAATCAAACCGATCCCACAGAAACCATTAAAACAATCCTTGCATTACTGCCAGAAGGTAACGTAGAAATCCAATCTTTGGCGTGGAAAAATCTTCCTAATGAAATGCACGGACGTTTGAAAGGGTTACTGCAATCGCCTAGTGAAATCAAATTTGCATTTTTTCAGCAAAAACTGACCGCTTACATTAAGCAACAAGCGGTCACATTGGACGCGAATTTTGCAAATCAGCAACTCACCGCACAACTTAGCTATCAGCCGAATAATGATGAGCAACATCTTGCAACGCTTTCTGCACAGCTAGATGAACATTTTTTAGCGTTGCCCCAACAACTGAGTTTGAATTATCAGTGGAATTTGCCTAAAACCTTGATCGCTGAACCAAGTTTGCAACAAGGGCATTCAACGATCAGCTGGCATAAACAAGATCAGCAACTTCACGGAAATTGGCAACTACATTCCACCATAACGCCTGAAAATCAATTCAACTTGCCGTTTCGTTTTGATACGCAAAGCCTGACAATTGATAAAGGAAAAATTGACTGGCAACTCTCAAATGATTTTCCGCTCAATGCGTATCTGACCACCACCATTACCCCAAACCGTTTTTCTTTAGATGAGCTTTATCCGATAAAAACGGCGGTTCGTATCAGTCTGCTTACTCAAAATGCCAAAGGGAAAGGCAATGTGGTGATCAGTAGTCCACAAGGGGAAATTCAACAAGATAGCTTGCTATTTCCACTACAAATCACGGGTAATATTAAGCAAGGCGACTATATTTTATATAGCTCAATGCCCCTTGATTTACGGGGAAAATTTGATGATCTCACCTTACGCTTTTTACAAGGTGCGTTGCTACGTCTAACGGGGACTGAACGTTTTCTCACCATCAACGACTTACGTTTTCCCCTAGCGGGCGTGCGGGTCGATAAACAGGGTATTCACGGGCGTTTGCAAGCGATTTTCCGTGGCGAAAGCCCTGACTTTAAAAATATCGAAATGCGATTGGACGGTTACGCCAATAATTTCAAAGCTGGGGCATTACACTTTTTCCAAGATCCGACCGATAAAAAAGCGGTGAAAGATCAATGGAATTGGCGTTTTTGGGGCGGTTCGCAAATAAAAGCCTTAAACCGACCGCTTGCAGTGTCGGGGCGTGGTTTGTGGCATAAAGATTTAGTGCAACTGTCTGAATTTAAGGGCGGTCTGGAGCAGATTCGGAAAAATGGGGTATTTATTCCAAAATTAGAGCTGGTATTAAATGAACCAATGAAATTTGATTATGAGAAATTTCATCTTACAGGTGGCGTAAAGCTTTCAGCCTCACGAATGGATTTCGCCTATGGTGGATTATTAGAAAAGCCAACGGCTAACTTAAATTTTTACGGCGAAGTGGAAAATCTTAACTTTAGGGGTGATGTTACCGCCAATCAATTAGGACCGATTAAACTCTTTGCTCGCCGAAAATTAACCAATAATGCCAGTGACTTAATCGGTAAACTGTATTGGTCGGAGCAACCTGCAAATGTATTCCAAAGCCTTTTTCCCTTTAGAAATCAATGGGTCATCACAAACGGCACAATCAAAGGCGAAACGGCATTTAGTGCGAATGCGGCTCGTGGGCTGATGGCTGGCGGACATTTTGCTATTCGCAACGGTGCAGTTTCGCTACCAAGCGGTGAGATTAAGGGCATTGATTTCTCACTCCCTTATCAATACAAACAGGGTGAAGTGGATATCGGTGTGAAAAAAGCCCTTGATGTGAACATTGACGAAGTAAATATCGGTATTCCAATTACGAATGTAAAAATGAAGATTCAAGGGCACTTACCCTACACCAAACGTAAGCCCCTGTTTTTACGAGAGCTAAGTTTAGATTTACTTGATGGGCGTTTAAATATCGAACATTTTGCTCTGCCACAAACGAAAATCGCTTATTTAAAGCTGTTTGATATTCGTTTTGAACGTATTTTAGAATTAGCACAATATCACCAACTGGACTTAACGGGTAAATTCAACGGAGTCTTTCCATTTTGGCTGTCGGGAAAACCTTGCTACATCTGCAATGGAACATTGACACAAGCGGATAGATCTTACTTAAAACTTGCGCCTGAATTGCTTGAAGCGATTAAACAAGGGGGCTATACGGAACAGATTTTAGCCTATATGGTTAATAAAAGTGAGATTGACGATTTCACCGCAACGGTGAATTTAGACAGCAAAGGCGATATGGATTTATCGGCTAAAATTCATTCTAGATTGACTGAGCATAAACAAGCGAAAGTCAATTTGAATTATAACCATAAAGAGAATATGTTCGACTTGTGGAAATTGATTAACTACGGCACTCAGTTTGAGCAGAATATTGAACACTCAATCTATCAACAACTGGATAAATAATGAAAACAACGTATCTTCTTTTTGCAATTTTTTGTTTAAATCTAACCGCTTGTACCCCTAAAGTACAGCTTGAAACACCGCCTGAAGGCATTACGATTAATATGAATGTGGTGGTGGATCACAAAATTGAAGTGCAGATGGATGAAAAATCCAGAGCGGTGATTAAAACCACGCAAGCAAGTGAAAAAAGCTCGCCGTAGCGGGCGAGCTTTGTGTTATTTAATCGCTTCTAAACGCTGTAATTGCGTCTGTTCGGGAAGCGCCTGAATTTTGCGCATTTGATAAAACAGCAAGCCTGCGGCTAAAGTCAGGCAGATACAGAATACCAACCAAAACCCTGCGGCTGCCATAGGTTCTACCAACCAATTTGTGCGAGATAGCACATATCCGAGCGGCATTCCTACCATCCAATAGCAAAAAATCGTGATAAATAACGTCGGTTTTGTGTGTTTATAACCACGCAAAATTCCGTTACACACCACTTGTAAGGCATCGGGAATTTGATAAATTGCCGCAAACACTAGCAGAGCGGCGGCAATAGCAATTGAAGTCGGGTCGCTGGTAAAGGCGAGAGGGATCAGATCTTTTAACAGCAAAATAATTATCGCCATTGCAATAGAAATGCTACAGCAAGTAAAAATAGCGTGGTAGCTAATCAATTTTGCACGTTCGATCTCTTTTTGCCCTAGTGTTTGTCCAACCAAAATAGTGGTTGCAATGCCAAAAGAGAGCGGGATCATAAAAAAGAGCGAGCTGGTTTGCAGTGCAATTTGGTGGCTTGCCACAACTTGAGCGCCAAGCGGTGAAATAATCAATGCGGAGGCGGCAAAAAGCATCACTTCGGTAAATAGCGCAAAACCGATCGGCGTGCCGAGTTTAAATAATTTGGCTAAGGTTGCCTTACAAGGGGCTTCGATCCATTTTTCAAATAATTTAATGTCTTTCTGCGCTTTGTTGGTATAGCAATAGTGCAAAATTAAGCCGAACATAATCCAATTGACAATAGCCGTAGCAACACCGCAGCCGACCGCCCCCAGTTCAGGCAAGCCGAATTTGCCGAAAATGAAAACATAGTTCAGAGGGATATTTAGCAATAAACCGAAAAAGGTAATTACCATCGCAGGTTTCGGATTGGATAAGCCATCATTCATACAGCGTAAATTCACCGCCAATAAAGCGGGAATGACCCCGACACTCAACGCCATTAAATATTGTTGGGATTTGAGCGAAAACTCGTCGGGGGTTTCCATAAAGCTCAAAATAAAACCGCTGTTGAGATAGACGAAAATCAACGGTACGCTCAACATTAATACAATCCACACTCCTTGGCGCACTTGGTGGGCGATTAATTCACGTTGGTGAGAACCGTTTAAATAGGAAACGGTGGGGGTGATGGCGTTTAAAATCCCTAATACAAATAGAAACAGCGGGAAATAGATAGAATGGCTGACTGCAATGGCTGAGACATCGTTATCGCTGACTAAGCCCGCCATAATAATATCCGCCAGACCCATTCCCGATGTGGCAAGTTGTGAGATAAAAATCGGCATGGAGAGCTTAAACAGGCGTTTAGTATTCTCAGGATATTGCTGCCAGTGTAAATGCATAAAAACCTCAAGGAAATCGGCTATTTTTGGATTAATTGAAGAATCGGTTCGAGTAAACAAGCGGTCGATTTTTCTGAAAATTTTGCAGAAACAGGCACATACCACCAATTCGGTTGAGCAAAGCTACGGCATTTTACCGCATCTTTTTCGGTCATTAATAGCGGTAAGTCATCTTTCTGCAAAGGTTCGATAATGTCTAAAGCGTAAGGTTGATGATCAGCGAAGCCATAGCTTGCTTTAAGTTGAATACCAAGATCTTGCAACATCATAAAAAAACGAGGCGGATAGCCAATGCCTGCAAGGGCAATTACCGGCTGATGATAAAAATCGGTTATCGGCTTTTTTTCGCCTGTTTTTAGATTGATCACCCATTCAGGTTCTAACTGCATTAGATGTTCGCCTGCTTGTGCAGATTTTCCGTTACAAATGACCGCTTGCACCGATTTTAAACGGCTTGGAAGCTCTCTTAAGCCCCCTGCTGGTAAGACAAAGCCATTGCCAAAACGACGTTCTCCATCAACAACCACCCACTCCATATCCCGTTCAAGGGCATAATGTTGTAAGCCATCATCAGTAATAATTAAATCTAACTCAAATCGGCTCAATAATAGCTCAATGCTTTGTCGGCGGTTCGGCGAAATTGCCACAGGAGCGAGTGTCCGTTGAGCAATGAGTACCGGCTCATCGCCCATTAGTTCAGGGTCGCTATCGGCAGTCACTAACTGTGGGAATTGCTTGTTTTTTCCACCATAGCCACGCGAGATAACACCAACTTTCACGCCACGCTGTTGAAGCTGTTCGACCAACCACACGACCACTGGTGTTTTGCCGTTTCCGCCAACGGAAATATTTCCCACCACTAATACCGGCACAGGTGAGCGGTAAGATGTTAGGATTTTTTTGCGATATAACATCACTCGAATTTGGCTAATCAACCAAAAGATCAGCGAAAAAGGAGCAAGTAGCCAAGTGATGAGGGATTTTGTTTGCCAGATGTTCATACAGTTATTCTTTTATGTAATAGGTGCGATTTTTTTTCTCGCCTTGTGCAACAAGTAATTCAAGTTCTACAAATTTTACTAAATAACGCCGCACGGATGCAGCACTGAGACCAAGTAAAGCTACTGCTTTTTGATTAGTAATAAATGTGTGTTTATGTAAATAGTCTCGAATTTTATGGTATATAACTTGTTCTTTATCGCTCAAAATGTCGCTTGTTTTATCGCTCATTTTGGTCATGGAGTAGGATTTTAATGTGGTTAAAATCGCTTCTAACATAAATTCAATAAAGACAGAGGAATCATTTTGCCGATTACTTAGGCTTAATGCTTTATAATAACGCTGTTGATGTTGATAAATAACGGTTTCAATTGGAACCCACTCAAATAGAGGCTCCCATTTACTTAAAATCAAACTTTGCCAAAGCCTCCCGATCCGCCCGTTACCGTCAGAAAAAGGGTGGATAATTTCTAATTCAAAGTGAACGACACAGCTTTTTATCAAAGCCGGCATTTCGCTTTTTTTTGCCCATGCGAGAAGATTTTTGACTAATTTAGGCACAAATTCAGCCCTTGCACCTAGATGAACAATATTCTCACCACTATACACAGCAACATCTTTTGAACGAAATTTCCCTGTTTCTTTGATAAGCCCATCAGTGAGTAATTTATGGGCTTTTAACAGATCACGATAATCATAAGGGTCGAGTAGAAATGCTTGTTCATAAGCCTGATAGGCATTTTCTACCTCGTGAATATCTTTGGGTGGACCTAAGACCCGTTTACCATTGATAATTTGCGTAACTTGTTCAAGGCTTAGGGAATTATTTTCAATGGCGAGCGAAGATTGAATGGAGCGAATCCGATTTTCTTTGCGTAAATGCAAATCTCGTTTTTCTAACGATAGCTGTCCTGCAATTGCTGAGATCTCAATGCTGTGATTTAACATGACATTTGTGATGGTAAATTTCGGATTCACTACTTTGCCTTAATATATATTATTTCAATGATTCAATCATTTCACGTAACAGTGCTAATTCACGTTTTTGGGTTTCAATAATATCATCTTTATGGGCTAATAATTCATCTTTATACGTAAGCATTAATTGAAGACGTTGTATTTCTTCATTACCGTTACTTAATGAAATATATGAATGTGTTAAATTATTCGCAGAATGATTAATATAAATTTTTCCGTCTTCCCCATAAGCTAATAATTCACAAATATCCATATTAAATACTTCTGCAATTTGTTCTACTCGGGGTAAATTGGAAATTGTTTCGCCACGTTCAATTTTTGCATAGCCTTTGGTTGTCATACTAAGTTTTTGTGCCATTTCTTCTTGTGTCCATTGGCGAGATTCTCTTAATAATTTAATTTTTTCATTTACTTTCATATAACACCTATGCATTGTGGGAGTAAGGAAACTAATTGGGGTGGTAAAGGATAAATACCGTGGATTGTAGCATTTTTTACTCAAAAATATAATGTTACCACGATGTAAATGCTATTTCCGTTTTTTATTAATGAGGAGTAAATATATGGCAAGTAACGAATGTCCAAAATGTGGTTATGATGGTTCCATTTCTATGGATGAATCTCTTGGCGGAGCAGCTAAAGGTGCCGCAGCAGGCGCAGCGGTAGGCTCGCTAATTCCAGTGATTGGTACCGCTATCGGCGCTAGCGTTGGTGGATTTTTAGGACTAGTTGGCGGTGCAAGTAAATATACTTGCAAGAAATGCGGTCATAAATGGGAAGATTAATCATGTAAAGAACTTATTTGAATGTTAAATTTGGCACTTTCTATTTTCTTAGCAAGTGCCAAATGATTTATTCTGCTTATTCCACCTTCGGCTTCTCACCTTTTTCAACACAATTTTTACCGATAGTCACTTTGGTTGCTTTCAGTGACGGTAAGTCGTACATCGTGTCGAGTAACAGGTTTTCTACGATAGAACGTAACCCCCTTGCCCCTGTCTTACGAGAAATCGCTTTTTGAGCAATCGCAGTTAGGGCATCTTTGGTAAACCGTAATTCAACACCTTCCATTTTAAACAAAGCCTGATATTGCTTGATAATCGCATTTTTCGGCTCGGTTAAAATGTTGATTAACGCTTTTTCATCCAACTCTTCTAAAGGAGTGATGACGGGTAAACGTCCGACAAGTTCCGGAATTAAACCAAATTTGATTAAATCTTCCGGCTCCACCTGTTTAAATAAATCGGTCAGCGCTTGATGATTTTTATCTTTTTTCAGTTCCGCACCAAAACCGATACCGCCCTGAGTATTGCTACGAGCTTCAATGATCTTATCTAAGCCGGCAAAAGCACCGCCACAGATAAATAGAATTTTTGACGTATCTACCGGAATCGTCTCTTGTTTCGGGTGTTTGCGTCCGCCTTGAGGGTTGATATTTGCGATAGTGCCTTCAATCAGTTTCAGTAACGCTTGTTGTACGCCTTCGCCCGATACGTCTCTTGTCAGTGACGGATTTTCGGATTTGCGGGTAATTTTGTCGATTTCATCAATAAAAACAATACCGCGTTCAGCCTGTTCGTGATCAAAATCACACTTCATTAATAGTTTTTGAATCACGTTTTCAACGTCCTCGCCTACATAACCGGCTTGAGTCAATGTTGTGGCATCGGCAATCGCAAACGGCACATTTAAACGGCGGGCTAAGGTTTCGGCAAGTAGGGTTTTACCGCTTCCGGTCGGGCCAATCAGCAAAATGTTACTTTTTCCTAATTCTACACCTTCGCTTTCTTTATTGCCGGAAAGGGCATTACGTAGGCGTTTATAGTGGTTATAGACTGCCACCGATAACACTTTTTTGGCGTGCCCTTGCCCGATGACATAATCATCTAAATGAGCGTGGATCTCATGTGGTGTCGGAACGTCTTCAAACGGACTTTTTTCTGCCTCTTCTACGGTATCGCTTAATAAACTCTCTTCTTCTCCGTTTAATAAGGAATAAGATTCCTCAATACATTCATTACAGATAAAGCCTTCCGTTCCTTCAATTAACGCATCGACTTCATTACGACGCTTGCCGCAAAAGCTACAATGCGGCTCTTTTTCAAAATTTGTCATTATTTTTTATCTCTATGGGTTACAACTTCATCCACTAAACCGTAGGCTTTCGCTTCGTAAGCAGACATAAAATTATCACGATCGGTATCTTTTTCCACTTTTTCGAGCGGCTGTCCGGAATGTTCCGCCATACGTTGATTTAAGGTTTGTTTGATTTTTAAGATCTCTTGAGCGTGAATCTGAATGTCAGAGGCTTGACCGCGAAAACCGCCTAGCGGCTGATGAATCATGATGCGAGAATGAGGCAATGCAAAGCGTTTGCCTTTAGCTCCGGCGGATAATAAGAATGCGCCCATTGAACAAGCCTGACCGACACACAACGTACTGACATCCGGCTTAATAAAGTTCATGGTGTCATAAATTGCCATTCCCGCAGTAACCACACCGCCCGGAGAGTTAATGTAAAGATGAATATCTTTCTCCGGATCTTCTGCCTCTAAAAATAACAGCTGTGCCACAATGAGTTTTGCCATTTCATCTTCAACGCCGCCATTTAAAAAAATGATACGCTCTTTTAACAAGCGTGAATAAATATCGTAAGCACGTTCGCCCTTCGGGCTTTGTTCAACAACCATTGGGATAACAGACATTTCTTGTTCCTTATATAGTCTATAGATAGAAGTGGCGGATTTTAGCAAAAATTAGCCATTGCATAAAGTAGCCGAGGGGTTACAATTTGTAATGATTTTATATAGAGGTTTTATGCAATTTAACGAAATTCATGCACAATTTGCCCTTTGCAAATCTTGGGAAGAAAGATACCGCTTGTTAATTCAATTAAGCCGTCAATTACCTAAACCAACCGAACAACAGCTTGAACAGTGGCAAGAAATTCACGGTTGTGAAAGCCGTTTATGGTTTGATTTTCAGCTTGAACCACGTCAAGTACAGGGTTATAGCGACGCTCGTTTAATGCAAGGATTGTTAGTGGTGTTAATGGCTTTTATTACGGAAAAATCAGCTGAAGCATTGCAATCATTTGAAATTCAACCGCTTTTTGATGATTTGCAGATAACTCGTTATTTAACAAGTACAAGGTTAAATGGATTAGTACAAATTGAAAATATCATTAGAAATAGAGAAAATATATAGAAATAGGGAGCAAGGCTCCCTATTTATCAGCAGACTAAGCCTTTTGGATCACAATTTCCCAAGATGCATCATCTACTTGAGCAAAGTGAGTAACGGGATAGCCATTTTCTGCCGCCCAACGAGGTAAATTTTCTGTTGCTTCGGCACAGGTGAACTGAATTAACAATTCATCCCCCACATTTAATTCTACAATTTTCTTTTTAGCTTCCATTAATGGAAATGGGCATAAATGTCCATTAGTATCAAGAACATAACGCATAATCTCTCCTAGTTTGTTTGCTTAGTTGGACGAACATAAATGAAATAACACATAATCCATACGCCAACCATAATGAAAAAGAGTGAAATCCAACCTTTAGCACTCATAACTGCTGTTGCGGTTAAACCATTACCGATAGTACAACCACCAGCAAGGGAAGCTCCAACTCCCATCAATAATCCACCGACTACACTGTTTCGGAAAGTTTTAAGATCAGGCATACGCCATTTAAATTCTCGACTTCCTTTTGCAGCAATATAAGAACCGAGCATGATCCCAAGTACAAGGAACACCCCCAAGTTGATACGCTTCATTTCACCTGTAGTTAGAAACATCACAATATTTGCCGATGGACCAGTAATACCTAAACCTGCCGTTTTACCATCTAAACCATTAACCGCCCAAGCAGCAAATGCGAGTAAGCCGACAAGAATACCAGCGACAAATGGATGTAGCCGTTTTTCAAAGAGATAGTGGCGAATACCTGTATGGCGAGCCGGTAAGGTTGCGATTTTAAGTGCTGGCTTGGAAAGTATTTGGTAAACACCAAAAATTGTTACAATAATCAGCAACGCAACTAACCACCAAACAGAAATACCTAATGTGGCAGCTAAATTTTCATTCATCTTGCCGTATTGCCCCATGGCTTTAGTAAAATCACTTAATGCACCAAATCGCATAGCTGCAGCACTGATCATATACATAATAAGTGCAACCCAACTACTAATCAAACCTTCTCCTGCATGATACCAAGTCCCTGTCGCACAACCGCTTGTAAGGATAATGCTTATTCCGAACAGAATTGAGCCGATAATGATAGAAAACAGTGAGAAGTCTTTGTAAGGTGAACCGATATAACCCAGCTCCATCAATGTTAAAACACCGATACTCTGTACCGAAATTGCGATTAACAAGGCGTAGAACATACGATTATTTTTGGATAGATACATATCTCGAAATCCGCCGGTTAGACAGAAACG
>JBGXMX010000054.1:0-5767 GCA_041809245.1 Glaesserella sp. | reverse complement strand
CCGAACTCAGAAGTGAAACGCAGTAACGCCGATGGTAGTGTGGGGTTTCCCCATGTGAGAGTAGGGCACCATCAGGGTTTTATTAAAGTGAAGAAACCGCAAGTTAGAGATAGCTTGCGGTTTTTTGCGTTTGGGCATAGTAGACGACAAGGAGAATTGGAAAAATTAGAGAAAAGGAATTTGGGGGAAATGAGAAAAAAAAAAAGAACAAGAGGGAAAGCAAAGAGGGAAAGCAGAACGGAAGTGGCAAGCGGTTCGAATCTTAGGAATTTTTGCAAAATAGTGATTACAGAACTGTATGTAACAAAATAGCCATGATAAACCAAACGTCTATCATGGCTATTTTGCAGATTTAATATGGTTTGTTTCTATAGAAAATCAATAAATCAAAGTACAACACTCAGGCTAAACAGTAAATTAGTCAGTAATGCCAGCCCGGCCATTTGTCCGAGTAGAGGTCGTAATTGTACAGGATCCGTGTGGCGATAAACGAATAAAGCGTGTTTGACGAGTAATGGTGTCGCTAATAAAAACAAGAAATTATACCAATGCGTTAACTCGATCAAAGCAAAGAGTAAATAAGAAAGGAGTGAAAGACTCAACAATCCAATATGATAAATTCTCCCGTTTTGACGACCAATACGCACAATTAAAGTATTTTTTCCTGCTTTTTGATCTTGATAAATATCACGTAAGTTATTGATATTTAGCACAGCTACAGAGAGCAGCCCACAACCTAGAGCAGGTAAAAGCAGGCTGGGGAAAAGTTGGTGTGTTTGGAGATAAAAAGTACCTAATACCGCCAAAAATCCGAAGAAAATCAGCACAGAAATATCGCCCAGCCCTAAATAGCCATAAGGTTTTTTACCAATGGTGTAGGTAATTGCTGCAACAATCGCAAGTACGCCTAAACCGCCGAATACAAGCAGATCTTGCCAACTTTGGTACGCATAGCCGATTAATATTGAACCCGATAGAAAAGATAAGAATGCGACGACAATTAAGGCAATTTTGAGTTGTTTTCCGTTAATTGCGCCATGCTGAATGGCTCGTAACGGACCTATACGTTCTACGGTATCGGAGCCTTTAACATGGTCACCGTAATCATTGGCAAAATTGGATAAAATTTGTAATAAAACGGTAGTTATCAGTGCCAATAGTGTTGTCAACCAATCAAATTTGCTTTGCCAAGCCGCCAATGCCGAACCGACTAAAATAGAGGCTAATGCAAGCGGTAGTGTTTTAGGGCGAGCGGTAGAAAACCAAATAGAGAATGTAGAATGTTTATTCATATTAACCAGTGAGTAAATTATTTTATTTATCCTTTAAAAACGTAGCATATTATTACAAAATAAGCGTAGATGTTTTGATTTTTTACACAAAAAGCACATTTTTATGCGTAATCCGATTTCCCAGTTAACTTTGTCATCTATTGGTGTGATACACACCCCTTACGGTGAGAAATTTGCCGTACCTCGCCAGCCGAATTTAGTTCAAGAAGGGAGAGGCATATTAAAACTGCTTCCGCCCTACAATTCACCCGATGCAGTACGAGGGCTTGAACAATTTAGTCATCTTTGGCTGATTTTTCAATTTCATCACATTCCTGAGCGAGCATGGCATGCGACCGTACGCCCGCCTCGTTTAGGCGGAAATGAAAGAGTAGGCGTTTTTGCCAGCCGTGCGACTCATCGTCCGAATCCTATCGGCTTGTCTAAAGTTGAATTAAAAAAGATTGAAATTACAGAAAGCGATGTGTTTCTGCATTTAGGCAGTGTTGATTTGGTTGATGGTACGCCGATTTTAGATATTAAGCCCTATATTGCTTATGCCGATAGCGAGCCAAATGCGGTTTCAGGGTTTGCACAAACCAAACCAGAATCCAAACTGAGCGTAACGTTTCGTGAACCTGCCTTACAAGCGCTGCGAAATAGCTCGAATTTTGCAAAATTCGGGATTGAAGATGCCAAACGGTTTATTTGCGAGGTATTAGCGCAAGACCCCCGCCCCGCCTATCAACAAGGCAAAAGCAGTTCACGTATTTATGGTATGCATTTAGCCGGTTATAACGTGACGTGGCAAATAGATGAACAGGATTTGCAACACGCTTGGGTGTTAAATATTGAACCAATTTACGAATCGACTTTCTAAAGCGAAATTATTAACCAAAGGAGCTACTTTATGAAATTAACCCATCTTTTTGCCGCATTACCGTTAGCTTTTGCACCGTTGGCGTTTGCAGAAACGGCTCAGCTTCAAACTAATCACTCCGTTTTCCATTTTTCGGCACAGGTAGAAAAAGTGGTTGAAAAGGACTTGATGTTTGCCGAAGTCTCCAGCCGTAAAGCCGGACAGCGTTTGTCCGAACTAAAGAACAGTGTTTCAGCCAATTTAAATAAAGTGGTTGAGGCGGCTAAAAAAGAGACGGGGATTCAAATTGCGACCAACGGCGTCAGCCATTATCCGGAGTATAACAGCAAAGGAAAAGTCCCCGGCTGGGTTGCCGAAGGGCGTGTGATGTTGGAAGGGAAGAATTTTGAGGCGATTGCCAATGTGTTGGAAAACCTAGGTGATGACATTGCGATTAATTACATTCAATTTACCGTTTCGCCTGAAAAACAAGCGCAATTTGAAGACGAGCTGACAAGAGAAGCCGTGCAACAATTGCAGCATAAATCTGACATCATTCAGCAACAGCTAAAAGCCAAACGTTATGTGTTAAGCGACATTAAACTTACTACGCCAAACGGGCACTATGATGAACCTATGATGGCTCGTAGTTATATGTTGGAAAGTGCGAAATCTGCCAAAGTAGATATGCCGCTGGAAGCGGATAAGGCTCGCTTACAAGCCGTTGCGTCGGGGCAGGTGACTTTTATTCAAGAATAGTTGCAAAAAATATTGAAAAAGTGACCGCTTTATTAATGCAAGCGGTCACTTTCTTGCTAAAATTTGCAAATCCTTCATAACAAGCTACAATGCTTGGAATTTTTATCAATAAATAAGGAATCCTTACATGAAAATCGCAAAAAATGTTGTGCCAAGTATCGCATACCAAGTTCGTACTCAAGATGGCGTATTAGTAGATGAAGCACCTGTTGAGCAACCATTAGAATATTTACACGGTCACAACAATCTTGTTATCGGTTTAGAAAATGCGTTAGAAGGTAAAGCGGTTGGCGATACTTTTGAAGTGCGTGTTAAACCAGAAGAAGCGTATGGCGAATATAACGAAAATATGGTGCAACGTGTGCCAAAAGATGTGTTTATGGGCGTTGATGAATTAGAAGTCGGTATGCGTTTTATCGCAGATACTGACTTAGGTCCATTACCTGTAGTGATCACCGAAGTGGATGGCGACGAAGTGGTTGTTGACGGTAACCATATGTTAGCAGGTCAAGAGTTATTATTCTCTGTGGAAGTGGTTGCAACGCGTGAAGCGACATTAGAGGAAATTGCTCACGGCCACATTCATCAAGAAGGTGGTTGCTGTGGTCACGATCACGATGAAGATCACGGTTGCTGTGGCGGTCATCACGACCACGATCACCACCACCATCACGGACACGGCGGTTGTGGTTGCAACCACTAATTAAAGGCTGGTTGAACGATGAGTGATACCCCATTACAATCAGGCACGGATTACCTCCGTGCCATTTTAAGTTCTAAAATCTACGATCTTGCCCAAGTCACGCCATTACAAAAAATGGAAAAGCTCTCAGAGCGTTTGGGTAATCATATTTCCATTAAACGTGAAGATCGCCAGCCTGTGCATAGTTTTAAACTGCGTGGGGCTTATGCGATGATTTCTAATCTCTCTCCAGCTCAGAAAAATGCAGGGGTGATTGCGGCTTCTGCTGGTAATCACGCTCAAGGTGTTGCTTTGTCTGCGAAACATCTCGGTTTGCGAGCGTTAATTGTGATGCCACAAAATACGCCGTCGATCAAAGTGGATGCGGTGCGTGGTTTTGGTGGGGAAGTGTTGCTCTATGGGGCAAATTTTGATGAAGCCAAAGCCAAAGCGATTGAGCTTTCTCAAGAGCTGAATATGACCTTCGTTCACCCGTTCGATCACCCGTTAGTGATTGCAGGGCAAGGCTCTATCGGTATGGAATTATTACAACAAAACGCCGATCTGAACTATATTTTTGTGCCTGTCGGCGGCGGTGGGTTGATTGCAGGTATTGCCGTGCTGATTAAGCAATTAATGCCTGAAATCAAAGTCATTGGGGTGGAGTCTAAAGATTCCGCTTGTCTGTTTTATGCTTTACAAGCAGGGCAACCTGTTGATTTAGAACGTGTCGGTTTATTTGCCGATGGCGTTGCGGTTAAACGTATTGGCGATGAAACCTTCCGTTTATGTCAGTAATATGTTGATGATGTGGTGTTAGTTGATAACGATGAAATCTGTGCGGCATTGAAAGATGTGTTTGAGAATGTGCGTGCGGTGGCAGAGCCGTCGGGGGCGTTATCTTTAGCCGGGCTCAAAAAATATGTCGCTCAACACAATCTTGAAGGTAAAAATCTTGCTTGTATTTTATCGGGTGCCAATCTCAATTTCCACACGCTGCGTTATGTGTCAGAGCGCTGTGAAATCGGCGAAAAACATGAAGCGCTGTTAGCGGTATCTATTCCCGAACAAAAGGGCAGCTTCTTAAAATTCTGTGAAATTTTAGGTAATCGAGCGGTTACAGAATTTAATTATCGCCATGCAGACGACCAAAAAGCCTGCGTATTTGTCGGCGTAAGAATCGGCGGTAGCGCTGAAAAACTCGAAATTATCAAAGAATTACAGCAACATGGTTATGATGTTGCCGATATGTCGGATGACGATATTGCGAAAACGCACGTTCGGTATATGATCGGCGGCAGACCGCAGAGTGTAAGAAGCGAGCAACTGTATCGTTTTGAATTCCCCGAACAGAAAGGGGCATTACTGAAATTTTTAAAAACCCTAACCGACTGGGATATTTCGCTGTTTCACTACCGTGCTCACGGGGCAGATTATGCGGATATTTTAACCGCTTTTGTGTTACAGCAAGATGAATATTCAAAGTTTGAACAAGATCTCGAAAAACTCGGTTATCGCTATCAAAACGTCAGCGATAGCCCGGCATATCGCTATTTTTTAACATAACGACAAGCGGTCCGGTTTCAGTAAAAATTTGCAAAAAAATCTGAAAATACGACCGCTTGTTATCAATGATGAGAATCCTCATGGCAGAACGTAAATATTTTGGCACCGACGGCGTGCGAGGCAAAGTAGGGCAGTATCCGATTACCCCTGATTTTGCATTAAAACTGGGTTGGGCGGCAGGTAAAGTCCTTGCAACCCAAGGTTCTAAAAAAGTATTAATCGGTAAAGATACCCGTATTTCAGGCTATATGTTGGAATCGGCTCTTGAAGCAGGCTTGGCTGCGGCAGGTTTATCGGCAGCCTTTACAGGCCCGATGCCGACCCCTGCGATTGCGTATTTAACCCGAACCTTTCGTGCGGAAGCCGGTATTGTTATCTCCGCTTCCCACAATCCTTATGATGATAACGGCATTAAATTCTTCTCAGCCGTGGGTGAAAAATTACCTGACGAAGTTGAAGAAGCGATTGAAGCCATGCTTGATCAGCCGATGGACTGTGTCGAATCGGCAGAATTAGGCCGTGCAAGCCGTATTAACGATGCGGCGGGGCGTTACATCGAATTTTGTAAAAGTACCTTCCCGGCACATTTAAGCCTTGAGGGTTATAAAATTGTGGTTGATTGTGCCAATG
>JBGXMX010000053.1:0-5324 GCA_041809245.1 Glaesserella sp. | reverse complement strand
CATGTGAGGTATTGATGGTAATACCACGCGCTTTCTCTTCCGGTGCGTTGTCGATTTGGTCGAACGCACGTGCAGCACCACCGAATTTTTTCGCAAGAACGGTAGTGATTGCTGCGGTTAAGGTTGTTTTACCGTGGTCAACGTGACCGATAGTACCTACGTTTACGTGGACTTTATCGCCACGATTAAATTGTTCTTTAGCCATTGTAAAGTTTCCTTTGTTGATAGAAGTCCCGCAATACAAATGTATTACGAGGTTTAGAGTAAAAGCCTATTATATTGCCATTTAGTTCATTTATGAACTACATTTTAAACTGTTTTCGTTCAAAACATTCATTCGAACAAACATGGTCAAGATGGCATTCTACCATATTAACCAAATTTAAAAATCTATATACTAATTTATCTTAAGGAAAAAAGATGAAGATAGAAAATAATGAGTGGTGCTGATAGGCGGATTCGAACCGCCGACCTCACCCTTACCAAGGGTGCGCTCTACCAACTGAGCTATATCAGCGCTTGCTTGGAGCGGGCAGCGGGAATCGAACCCGCATCATCAGCTTGGAAGGCTGAGCTAATAGCCATTATACGATGCCCGCAGTCCTAAATTCATCTGTCCCATCAAATTCATTTAAAGAATGGTGGAGGGAGAAGGATTCGAACCTTCGAAGGCTGAGCCAACAGATTTACAGTCTGCCCCCTTTGGCCGCTCGGGAATCCCTCCACGCTAATTGAATACTTGTTTACACTAAGCTAGAATGGTGCCGACTACCGGAATCGAACTGGTGACCTACTGATTACAAGTCAGTTGCTCTACCTACTGAGCTAAGTCGGCGTTGCGTCGTAAGCAAGTGGTGCGCATTATAGGGTTTTCAAAAAACCTTGCAAGTATTTTTTTCAAAAAAATTAAAAATTTCGATTTTTCGCCGACAAAATACGCAAAATGCTGTTTTTTTAGATATTTTTCGGCTTTTTATACGATAAACCGCCCCTTAAAGGCAATTTATATTGTATATTTCGCACCGTATTTTCCATTCATGATTGAATGTTTTTATTCTAAATCTTTGAGAATTTGGCTATGAGCCTTGAACAAGTACCCAAAATTACGCCTTTTTTAACTTTTGATCGACAACAATGGGCGGCGTTACGTAAATCCGTGCCCTTAAAATTAACAGAACAGGATTTAAAACCGCTACTCGGCTTTAATGAAGATCTTTCCCTAGAAGAAGTCAGCACTATCTATCTTCCTCTTGCACGTTTGATCAATTACTATATTGATGAAAATCTTAAGCGCCAAGAAGTGCTGCATAAATTTTTGGACGTAGAATCACCGAAAGTTCCCTATATCATTAGCTTAACGGGTAGTGTTTCCGTAGGAAAAAGTACGTCTGCACGTATTTTGCAGGCTTTATTGTCAGAATGGCCGGAAAAACGGAAAGTAGATTTAATCACCACCGACGGTTTCCTTTACCCGTTAAAAACCTTACAAGAAAGAAATTTAATGAAAAAGAAAGGGTTTCCGGAATCTTATGATATTCATCGTTTAATTGAATTTGTATCGGACATCAAATCGGGCAAGCGCCATGTCAAAGCACCGATTTATTCACATTTGACCTACGACATTATTCCTCACAAATTTAATGAAGTGGATCAACCTGACATTGTGATTTTAGAAGGCTTGAATATGTTACAAAGCGGGATGAATTATCCTCATAGCCCGCATAATGTTTTCGTTTCAGATTTTGTTGATTTTTCTATTTATGTCGATGCGGATGAAACATTGTTAAAAAGTTGGTATATCAACCGTTTTTTAAAATTCAGACGAAGCGCTTTTTCAAATCCCGATTCTTACTTCCATCACTACTCCAAATTGAGTGAAACGGAGGCGATTCAAACCGCATCTACGATTTGGGATGAAATCAACGGTTTAAATCTTCGTCAAAATATTCTGCCGAGTCGCGAACGGGCGAATTTAATCCTCGTAAAAGGTGAAGATCATGCGATTGAAACCGTGAAATTGCGTAAATGATTTTGCAAAATTTTATAAAAAATAGAGCGCTTGTGAAAAATCAAAGACTCTCGTGACAAAACAGGCGATATTATTTACAAACTGCCATCCGGTCATTAAAAAATTCAGACTGACAAAATAGGACGAATAATGAAAACAAAACTGTGGTTACCGCTTATTTTATTTTTAGGATTGATTATCGCATTTATGGTGCAATTACAACGTAATGCGCAGGGCGATGATCCTAAAGCCTTAGAATCAGCATTGATTGGCAAAACGATACCGGATTTCAAACTCTCTTCACTGTTAGATGAGCAACAACAAATCGACGCCTCGGTCGTGAAAACCGGTAAACCGCGTCTGCTGAATGTATGGGCGACGTGGTGTCCGACTTGCTATGCCGAACACCAATACCTGACTGTTTTAGCCAAACAAGGGGTAGAAATTGTCGGCATTGATTATAAAGACGAACGTGAAAAAGCACTGAAATTTCTTAAAGATTATGGTGATCCGTACCAAGCGGTGATTTTTGACCCTAAAGGATCTTTAGGCTTAGACCTTGGCGTATACGGAGCGCCCGAAACTTTCATTATTGACGGAAAAGGAACTATTCATTACCGCCACACCGGTGATGTCAATGCCAAAGTTTGGCAAGAAACCCTACAACCTATTTACGAGAAATTGAAAAATTAGCTTATGAGAAAATTACTGACATTTTTACTGCTGCTTCCCGGTTTAAGCCTTGCCGCTATTGAAATCCAACAATTCGACACTGCCCAACAGGAAGCGGATTACCGCAGTTTGATTCAAGAACTACGCTGCCCACAGTGCCAAAATAATAACATCGCCGATTCAAATGCGACGATTTCAGCGGATATGCGTGAAAAAACCTTAGAACTGCTGAAACAAGGTAAAACTAAACAAGAAGTGGTAAACTACATGGTTGAGCGTTACGGCAATTTCGTTACCTACGATCCACCGCTGACGCCGGCGACTGTACTTCTATGGTTGACACCTCTCTTTTTGATCTTAATTGGCTTTGTCTTGTTAGCAAAACGCAAAAAACAGCACCGACAAGCGGTCAGTTCTGCACAAAATTCTGCAGAATTCGACCAACACCGTTTACAACGTATTTTAAATGAGAAGGACGAACAATGACTTTCTGGATACTCCTCATCACAATCACCTTCATTATTTGTCTGATTGCGTTTTTCCCGTTACTCAAAAACCGACAAAAAGATGATGCACGGCAACGGGATTCACTTAATAAAGCCTTCTATTTTGACCGCCTCAAAGAAGTTGAGCGGGAAGCAAACGAGGGGCTGATTGATGATCCGGCACAGACCGAAAAAGAGCTTCAGCAAAACCTGCTGGATGACATTCCCGAACAGCTGGAAAACATCAAGCCGCAGGCAAAACCAATCAGCAAATTAGCGATTTTAGGGCTGTTTCTATTTGTAGGCGTTGCCAGTAGCGCCATTTATTGGCAGGTTGGCTCTTGGTTTACAGGTTCAATGTTAGAAATGAGCCATAAAAAGCTCGATTATTTTTACGAACGAATCAAAACGGAAGAAAGCAACCCGCTTTCTACGGAAGAGCTCAACCAATTTGCGATGGCACTGCGGGTTGAATTACAAGCACGTCCTGAAGACGACCAAATGTGGTTTATGCTCGGTCAAGTAGGTATGGCATTGGATGACGGGCAACTTGCTCTCGACAGCTTTGCCAAAGCAAGCCGACTCAAACCGGACAATATTCAATACAAATTACGCCATGCGGAAATTTTATCTTTTTCCGCCGACCCTAAAGATAAAGCCCAAGGCGATGAATTGCTCAAAGAAGTGATTCGGGCAGATCATAGCAATGTCAATGCCCTTAGCCTCCTTGCATTTCGAGCCTTTGAGCAAGAAGACTATAAAATGGCTGCCGTGACATGGGGTATGATGTTAAAACTGCTCCCGGAAGACGACCCTCGTCGAGAAACGATTGAACGCAGCATTCAGTCTGCATTGTCAATGGTGAAAGAAGAAAATAAATAATCTAAATGCCCAAGCACTTAATATGTTTGGGCATTTTTCTTATCGAATGCCGTTGCAAATTTTTCTCAAAATTTGACCGCTTGCTGTGTTTGAACGCCTTCGGAGGAGAATCTCTACTCTTTTCGTTCTATCTCGCACACAATAAATTTGCCAAGGTTTTAACGCCGATGCCCGTTGCCCCTGCCGCCCATAGATCTGAGGCGGTTTTACGGAAGGTGGCCGAACAGTCGATATGTAACCAATTGTGCTGATACTGTTTAACGAAGTAAGATAAGAACGCTGTGGCAGTGCTGGCGCCTGCACCAACAGGAACTGTGCCGGTATTTGCAATATCAGCGAAGCTTGAGCTGATTTGAGTACGATGGAACTCTTCAAACGGTAAGCGCCAAAACGCTTCTTTTTCAGCTTTGGCAGCCGTAAAGAGCTGTTCTACCAGCGTATCATCCATCGAAAGTACCGAGTGGTAGTCATTACCGACCGCCATTTTTGCCGCACCGGTTAAGGTGGCACAGTCAATAATAAATTGCGCATTTTGTTTATCTGCGTCAATTAATCCGTCCGCCAAGACCAAACGTCCTTCCGCATCGGTATTTAGCACTTCCGCACTGACACCGTTGCGATAAGTAATAATATCGCCTAATTTGAAAGCACGGCTGCTGACCATATTTTCCGCACAGCACAGATAGAGTTTCACACGCTGTTTTAAACCGCGAGCAATCGCAAGACCTAATGCGCCGGTAACAAGAGCGGCTCCGCCCATATCGGTACGCATTGTAGACATTGAATCACTCGGTTTTAAGCTATAACCGCCGGTATCAAAGGTGATTCCTTTGCCGACCAAACACGCCAATACCGGCGCATCAGGGTTACCTGTCGGGTTAAAATCCAGCTGTAGCATTGCTGGCAGATGTGCAGAGCCTTTACCCACCGTCCAAATGCCGTGATAGCCACGTTCGTTTAAGGCTTCACGGGCAATAATTTCAAAAGAGACTTTACCTTTTCCGACATATTTATCCGCTTGGTGAAGAATAAATTCAGCGGCTTGATGAGCTAACATTTCCGGAGTTAACACATCAGAAGGTGTGTTAATTAACTCACGGGTAAAGGTCGAACAATGAATTCTCGCATTAAATTCAGCTTGATCCGCACCCAAATTAGGAAATTGTACCGAACCTGCATTTTTGACGCTGACAAAGCCTTGATGGAATGCCCAACATTCTTCTAAGCCCCATCCGTCGGCACTTAACTCTGCGTTTAAAATGCCTTGGTTTTTAATT
>JBGXMX010000052.1:0-2968 GCA_041809245.1 Glaesserella sp. | reverse complement strand
GCGCAATGTGTGTAGGAATTGGATTATTCATCTACTTTCCTGTCCAGCGTGGAATATCAATCTCAAGATCAAACATATCTAACGCACGAGCAACGCTATGGGTCACAATTTCATCGACCGTTTTAGGCTGATGATAAAGAGCTGGCACGGGCGGAAAAATAATGCCCCCCATTTCCGTGACTTTACGCATATTATCCAAATGGGTTAAGTGCAACGGCGTTTCTCTCACCATTAATACCAATTTACGTCGTTCTTTTAACACCACATCGGCGGCACGAGCCAATAAATTATCGCTAAAACCGTGAGCGACTGATGCTAGGGTTCGCATTGAACAAGGGGCGATAAGCATTCCAATGGTCTTAAATGAACCGCTTGAAATAGAAGCCCCTAAGTTGTGGATAGGGTGAACCACATCGGCAAGGGATAGTAGCTGTTCTTCGCTGATGTCGGTTTCATATTGGCGAGTAAGTTCCGCCCCTTTTGAGATCACCAAATGGGTTTCGATATTGTTTAGCGGTTTAAGCAGTTCAAGGGCTTTGTAGCCATATTGAAAGCCACTTGCACCGCTAATGCCGATAATAATGCGTTTTTTAGCCATATTTTTCCTTGTAGGTCGGGCATTTATGCCCGACGTTTATGCAATTGATCTTATATTGATTTTATGGATTGTAATAATTGTCGGGCATAAATGCCCGACCTACTTCAGAAATACTTGAAAAAAATAGCGAAGTGGGTAGTATGTGCCACTTCGTTTTATAAAGAATTTCTACAAATTATGCACCAAGACGCTGTTCAAGACACGCAAAAAGAGAAAAAAGTTGCCTATAACTTCAATAAATTGCAAAAACGCTTACGCCGAAATGTAGGCAATGCGATTGCAGATTTTAATATGATTGAAGATGGCGACAAAGTAATGGTTTGTTTATCGGGCGGGAAAGACAGTTATACTTTGCTTGATATTTTGCTCAATTTAAGGCTCAACGCCCCTATTCATTTCGATATTGTGGCGGTTAATCTCGACCAAAAACAGCCGGGCTTTCCTGAACATATTTTACCCGAATACCTTGAGAGTATCGGCGTAGAATATAAAATTGTCGAAGAAAACACCTACGGCATTGTGAAAGAGAAAATTCCTGAAGGCAAAACGACTTGCTCGCTCTGTTCTCGCTTGCGTCGTGGGATTTTATATCGCACTGCCACAGAACTAGGTGCAACCAAAATTGCATTAGGACATCATCGTGATGATATGCTTGAAACGCTGTTTTTAAATATGTTCTATGGTGGCAAACTCAAATCTATGCCACCAAAGCTGATTAGCGATGACGGTAAACAGATTGTGATCCGACCGCTTGCGTACTGCAAAGAGAAAGATATTGAAAAATATGCAGTAGCAAAACAATTTCCGATTATTCCGTGTAATTTATGCGGCTCCCAGCCGAATTTACAACGTCAAGTGGTTAAAGAGATGTTGCAGACTTGGGATCGTCAATATCCAGGGCGTATTGAAACGATGTTTAGTGCCTTACAGAATGTGGCTCCATCACATCTATGCGATCCGAATCTTTTTGATTTTAAAGGTATTCAGCGTGGCCAATTGATTGACGGCGTTGAAGGTGATATTGCCTTTGATAAAGCGGATATTCCGTCAACACCGGCGATTCAAGACGAAGATGAATCCAACGATTATCTTGAAAACGGGCTAATCAATATTAAAGCAGTTCTATAGTTTTTATTCTAATTAAGAGGCAAACACAATGTTATTATCTAACGAAGTCGTGATCTCAATTATCGTGTTGCTCGCATTAAGTTTAATGCGAATCAACGTGGTAATTGCATTGATTATCTCCGCATTAACTTGCGGTATTTTAGGCAATTTCGGCAACGGAATGGCACTTGGCGAAGCATTAACCACTACGATTAAAAGCTTTACCGGCGGTTTAGGCGGCGGTGCGGAAACGGCGATGAACTATGCGGTTCTCGGTGCTTTTGCCGTGGCATTATCGAAATCAGGCGTAACGGATTTATTAGCCTATAAAGTGATTAAATCTTTTGGCAAACGTCCTTCAGGCCGCTCAGTATTTTGGTTTAAATATCTCGTACTCTTTACCTTAGTAGCGTTTGCAATGGCGTCACAAAACGTGATTCCTGTTCATATTGCGTTTATTCCTATCGTCGTTCCGCCACTACTTAGCGTAATGAATCAGCTTAAAATTGACCGTCGGGCCGGGGCTTGTGCGATCACTTTTGGTTTGACGGCTACTTATATGTTGATTCCGGCAGGCTTTGCGCAAATCTTTATTGAAAATATTTTCGTGAAACACATCAACCAACCAGGACAAGCCTTTAACCTTTTGACTAATACAGCTCAAGTAACCCAAGCGATGTTTATTCCTGTGTTAGGAATGATTGCGGGGCTTTTATTAGCTTTGTTTGTGACATATCGTAAGCCTCGCTCTTATGTTGAAGATCGTCCGGTACCCACTGCCGATGATATTGAAGCTCGTGTAGCGAGTGTAATATCATTCCATATCTTTGTCAGTAATGTCGCTATTATTGCTACCTGTTTTGTTCAATTAGCAACAAACTCAACGGTATTAGGCGGTTTAGTCGGTTTAATTATCTTTGCATTAGGCGGTGTATTCAAACTTAAACAAAGCAACGATATTTTCCAAGACGGTTTACGTTTAATGGCAATGATCGGCTTTGTGATGATTGCTGCGTCCGGTTATGCCAATGTAGTCAATTCAACCGGCGGCGTAGCCGAATTGGTGGAAGGATTAAGAGGTTCAATCGGCAGTAAAGAGATGGCGGCATTTTTGATGTTATTTGTCGGTTTATTGATCACCATGGGAATCGGTTCATCATTCTCGACAGTGCCGATTATTACCTCAATCTATGTGCCTTTATGTATCTCTTTCGGCTTCTCACCGCTTGCAACCGTATCAATCGTAGGTGTTGCGGCAGCACT
>JBGXMX010000051.1:0-6897 GCA_041809245.1 Glaesserella sp. | reverse complement strand
CCTAATAATATCACTCGCCAGCTTAAGTGGATCCAAACAATCATAATCGGAATGGTGGCTAACGCCCCATAAATTGCCTGATATGATGGGAAGGTGGTGATATACCAGATGAAAATTTGTTTACCGAGCGTAAAGAAAACCCCGGCAAATAATGCCCCTAGCGCCGCATGTTTAAATTTCACTTGAGTATTCGGCACAATCAAATAAACCAAGGCAAACATCAACCAAGTCAGTAAAAAAGGGACAAATTTGAGCAAATGATGACTAAAAGAAAACAACCCGTCTTGACCGAACATTTCCAACGAAAAAATATAAGAACTTATCGCAACACTGGCACCGGCAAAGATCGGAGCAAAAATCAGAACTGCCAAATAAACCGTAAAAGAGAGAACCGCAGAACGCTTTTTCGTATTATGCCAAATTTCATTAAGGGCATTATCAATGCTCGAAATCAACATCACCGCCACCACGACTAAGCCGATGATACTGATGATCCCCATTTTCTTTGAGTTATCGACAAACATCTCAAGATATTGCTGAACCATATCCCCTGCACTTGGGGCAAAGTTATCGTACACCAGTTCTTTTAACTGTGCAGTGGCTTGTTCAAAAATCGGTAATAGCGTAAACACCGAAAATACCACCATAATCAGCGGAACAATAGATAATAACGAGGTATACGTCAGATAACCGGCATAAACCGAAATTCGGTTTTGCTGAAAGCGGTGGATAAAGAGTTTAAAAAAGAAGAGAAGATTTGTCATATGATTTCCCCTTGAAGTGGAGAAGTTTAGCATAGCTTAATGACTTGTGGCACATTCAGTTGGGGTTTTGTCTGCTTGTATTTTTATTGTTCAAAGTATACACTTGTGCT
Organism: Glaesserella sp.; assembly: GCA_041809245.1. Classification (GTDB taxonomy): domain Bacteria; phylum Pseudomonadota; class Gammaproteobacteria; order Enterobacterales; family Pasteurellaceae; genus Glaesserella. The sequence continues at coordinate 6,023 of JBGXMX010000051.1, read as the reverse complement.
ATACACTACAATTTATGGAGAATTAATATGGAAGCATCTGTATTTATCACAAATCGTACTCAAGCGGTGAGATTGCCTGCAGAAATGCGTTTTGCAAATGATGTAAAAAGAGTATCTGTGCGAGCCATAGGTAATGAACGTATCCTAACGCCTATTAATCATCACTGGGATAGTTTTTTCTTGGGAGGAGCTAAGGTTAGTGATGATTTTATGGCAGAGAGAGAAATCAGTGTTCAGCCAGAACGTGAGGAATTTTAATGCTCACTTATATGCTTGATACCAATATCGTGATTTATGTCATCAAACGTAGACCGCTTGAGATACTGGAGAAATTTAACCAAAATGCAGCTCGGCTTTGTGTTAGTAGCATCACTGTGGCAGAACTGTATTATGGGGCAGAGAAAAGCCAATTTCCTGAACAAAACCTGGCAGTCATTGAGGACTTTTTATCTCGATTAACGATTTTAGATTACACGAATAAAGCAGCCGCCCATTTTGGCAATATCAAAGCAAATCTAGCGAAACAAGGCAAAATGATTGGTGAAAATGATCTCCATATTGCCGCACATTCAAGAAGTGAAGGGCTAATACTTGTTACAAATAATTTGCGAGAATTTGAGCGTATCGAAGGGCTACGTTTAGCTAATTGGGTGTGAGTTTGATTTTAACCAGTAGTCAATTTGGTATAATCTTTTAATAGAAAATAGTAGGAACGCCACGCTTGGCGTTCCTAATTTTACATTTCAAGAGGCTATCTTCTCGTCAAATAATCCCCTTCACACACCCATTTATACGTCGTGAGTGCTTCTAGCCCCATCGGTCCACGGGCGTGTAGTTTTTGTGTGCTGACCGCCACTTCTGCCCCCAAACCGAATTGCGCCCCGTCGGTAAAACGAGTGCTGGCATTGATATATACCGCCGCCGCATCGACTTGTTGAACGAACTGGCGAGCCAAAGCATAGTTACTGGTTAAAATCCCTTCGGAATGTTGGCTGCCATAGGTACGAATATGCTCAATCGCTTGCTGAATACCATCTACAACCACCACACTTAAGTCTAACGACAGCCACTCTTGACGTAATTTTGCTTGATCAAGCGGTCTGATTTGCGGATTTTTTTGCAGATCTTCAGAAAAATCATCGCTATGCAATGTCACTTTCAATTGGCAAAGATGTTTGGCAAGTTTCGGTAAAAACTGATCTGCAATCGCCTTATCGACCAACAGGGTTTCTAGGGTGTTACAAGTACTTGGGCGTTGGGTTTTCGCATTGGCAATCACATTCAGCGAACGCTCTAAATCCGCACTGGCTTCCACATACAGGTGACACACTCCGATACCACCGACAATCACAGGGATAGTCGAGTTTTCTTTGCAGAACTGATGTAAGCTTGCTCCACCACGCGGAATAACCATATCAATGTACTGATCCAACTTGAGCAATTCGAGCAATAAAGCACGATCAGGATCGGTGACAGCTTGCACGGCTAATTTCGGTAAGCCAGCCTGCTCTAGGGCAGATTGTACGACTTCAACCAAAATCGCATTGGTAAATTTCGTTTCTTTACCGCCACGTAAAATCACCGCATTGCCTGTTTTCAAGCAGAGCGAAGCAACATCAATGGTCACATTCGGACGGGCTTCATAAATGGTTAAAATCACCCCTAACGGCACTCGTTGGCGTTCAATTTTTAACCCACTATCCAACACACCGCCGTCAATCACCTGCCCGACAGGATCGGCAAGGCTCGCCACATTCCGCACATCATTTGCAATCCCACGAATACGCTCAGGTGTCAGCAACAAGCGGTCGATTATCGCCTCTGAAATTCCTTGCGACTTGGCATAATCAATGTCCTTCGCATTGACTGCTAAAATCTCATCAGTACGTTGCTCTAACGCATCGGCAATGGCGAATAGTGCTTGGTTTTTTTGAACATTGCCAAATTGAGCTAACTCAAAGCTCGCTTGTTTGGCTAATTTTGCAATTTCAATCATTGTCATCTTTTTTCTCTATTACATTTAAAAATTAATGCCCGCTCAGCACCTTCGCTGGCTCTAGTTTAGACGCTCTAATCGCAGGATAAAGGCTTGCGATTAGGCTTAAAATCAGAGTAGCAAGTAGTACCCAAACAATGTCTAACCAATGAATTTCGCTCGGTAAAAAGTCAATAAAATATACCCCGTCTGAGAGCAATTTCATTCCGATTAAATCTTCAAACCATTTAATAATTGCAGTTAAATTCATTGATACAACCACACCTAACACCACGCCGAATAAAGCCCCTTTCATACCTGAAATTAAACCGTACCAAAGGAAAATATGTTGAATAAAACGGTTGTTTGCCCCTAAGGTTCGCTGAATAGCAATATCGCCCTGTTTGTCTTTAACTGCCATTACTAAGGTCGAAATAATGTTAAAGCACGCCACACCAATCACAAGCACCATCGCAATGTACATCACCGTACGGATCAGTTGAATATCGTTGTACATATAGCCAAATTTATCAATCCACGTTTGCATATATAGTTGCTGTGGATAATTCGCTAATTCAGGGAAGGTAATATCTCTGACTTGAAACGGCTGTTTCACCGCTAATTCAATCCCTGTATATTGGCTTGGTTTCAGCTCTAACAGCTCTTGGGCTTTCGCAATCGGAAGCAGTGCGTAACTGTGATCAAGCTGTCCGTCTAAACGCAAAATACCTGCTACCGTTAAGCTAAAACGCAAAGGTTGAGCCAATTTGCCGTCGTCGGTTGGTTGTGGTAATAACAGAGTGACTTCGTCGCCGACATTAATATCCAAAGATCGAGCAATTCCAGCCCCTAAAATTAAACCGCCCTCTTGTTTGAACGCTTGCCATTGAGCTTGTGGAATAAATTGGGTGAGCCGGCTCACTTGTTCTTGTTTGGTTGGATCTATCCCACGAACCTGTGCAATTTTTAGCTGGCTACCGTTTTCAATCAAGCCGGTAAAACTCACAAACGGCGATAAAGCGGTCACATTTGGGTTATCTTTTACAATATTTTCAAGGCGATCACCTTGTACAATGGTCGCTGATTTGCTTTCGCTATACGCCATAATTTCAGCGTGGGGAACAACGGAAAGCACCCTTTGATTTAGCTCTCGTTCAAACCCGTTCATCGCACTTAAGCCGATAATCAGCACCGCAACACCTAACGCAATGCCGACACTCGAAAAGAGCGAAATCAACGACACTAAGCGATTTTTCTGTTTGCCACGCTGATAACGCCAACTGATAAAAAATGGGGTATTCATTAGCTACCCTCACGCAATACGCCGTCTTGCATAATTAAACGGCGGTTCAGTTTGTGAGCTAAATTCAAGTCGTGAGTTACTAATAGGAAAGCAATCTGCTGTTCCTGATTTAAACGCTGAATTAGCTCAAAAATACTCTCGGTTGTTTTTTGGTCGAGATTACCCGTCGGCTCATCAGCAAGGACTAATGCAGGGTTATTCACTAACGCACGAGCAATCGCTACCCGTTGACGTTCACCGCCCGATAACGCCGAAGGTCGATGGGTAATTCGGTGAGCCAATCCGACCGCTTGTAACATTTTTTCGGCACGATCTTTCGCTTCCGTTTTGTTTTGTTGCCCGATTAACATTGGCATCATCACATTTTCCAACGCAGAGAAATCCGCCATTAAGTGATGAAATTGATAGACAAAGCCTAGATGTTGATTGCGTAGTTTTGCAAGGGCATTACTACTGAGCTTTTGCAACGATTGTCCTTTGATAAAGACCTCGCCGTTACTCGGTTGATCTAAACCACCAAGAGTGTGTAACAAAGTACTTTTACCTGAGCCGGAGCTACCGACAATCGCCACAAGTTCGCCTGCATTCATTGAAAAGGAGACATTTTTAAGCACCTGAGTGGCATTTTCGCCCTCTTGGTAAAATTTGCTGATATTTTCACAGCGAAGAAGTTCGTTTGAAGACATTTTGTTTTACTTTTCAGAAAGAGATTATTGCGTTTCATCTTAAACAAAAAACGTGACGGATGCCACCTGAAAAAATTTTTGTTATTTGCTAAAATTTTCGCTGAAATACAATCTATTCACTGAGGTAAACATGATTAAAAAACAAAGTCTTTTCACACTTATGCTTGGTAGTTTGTTACTTATTCAGCCAAGCTACGCTAACCAAGCGCCAATTACACAAGAACAATTCCACAAACAACAAGGTATTTGGATTGATGTGCGTAGCGTCGAAGAATATCAATCCGGACATATCGCTGGGGCATTGAATATCCCCCATGATGATTTAGCCGAACAGATCGCCAAAATCAGCCCGAATAAAGATGAGCCGATCAATTTATATTGCCGTTCGGGTCGTCGTGCGGAAATGGCATTAACCGAGCTGAAAAAGTTAGGCTATACCCAAGTAACCAACCATGGTGGCTATGCGGAATTAATCCAAAAAGGTATCAAGTAAGCGGTCTGATTTAGCTGAAAATTTGCAAATCCTGCGGCATATCTTCTATGCCGCTTTTTTTCCCGTACTTACGCTAAAAACTGCGATGACACACATTTTTAACGTGTGCCGCATATGTTCATCAAATGTTACGAGAGGCTCTCGTTACAAACGAGCGCCATCGCAGTTCAATTGATTTATGGATAGTTTGTCGTCAGTCTTAGCGACATATCTGCCATGCCGCTTTTTCTTCACGATTCTCCCATCAACTAAAACGCCTGTTCCGATCAAATATCCCGTAAGTTTTTGTGAAGTACGTCACTTTTTTACAAGACAAAACCCTAAAATCCCATTACTATATACACGTTTTTTCAACATTAACTATTAACTCTCATAGAGGATATTAACAATGGCAAAAATCGTTAAAGTAATCGGTCGTGAAATCATTGACTCACGTGGTAACCCAACTGTTGAAGCGGAAGTTCACCTTGAAGGTGGTTTTGTTGGTTTAGCAGCAGCGCCATCAGGTGCATCAACAGGTTCACGCGAAGCATTAGAATTACGTGATGGCGACAAAGCACGTTTCTTAGGTAAAGGTGTATTAAAAGCTGTTTCTGCAGTAAACAACGAAATTGCTAATGCAATCTTAGGTAAAGATGCATCTAACCAAGCTGAAATCGACCAAATTATGATCGACTTAGATGGTACGGAAAACAAATCTAAATTTGGTGCAAACGCAATTTTAGCGGTTTCTTTAGCAAACGCAAAAGCAGCTGCAGCATCAAAAGGTTTACCGCTTTATGCTCACATTGCAGAGCTTAACGGTACTCCGGGCGTGTACTCTATGCCATTACCAATGATGAACATCATCAACGGTGGTGAGCACGCAGACAACAACGTTGATATCCAAGAATTTATGATTCAACCGGTCGGTGCATCAACATTAAAAGAAGCACTTCGTATCGGTGCCGAAGTATTTCACAATCTTGCTAAAGTATTAAAAGCGAAAGGCTTAAATACTGCGGTGGGTGACGAAGGTGGTTTCGCTCCAAACTTAGCTTCTAACGCAGACGCATTAGCGTGTATCAAAGAAGCGGTAGAAAAAGCAGGTTATGTTTTAGGTAAAGATGTAACTTTAGCTATGGACTGTGCATCTTCTGAGTTCTACGATAAAGAACGTAACGTATATGACATGAAAGGCGAAGGTAAAACATTTACTTCTCAAGAATTTACTCACTACTTAGAAGGTTTATGCAAAGAGTACCCAATCGTGTCTATCGAAGATGGTCAAGATGAGTCAGACTGGGAAGGTTTCGCATACCAAACTAAAGTATTGGGTGACAAAGTTCAATTAGTTGGTGACGACTTATTCGTAACTAATACTAAGATCTTAAGCCGTGGTATCGAAAATGGTATCGCAAACTCAATCTTAATCAAATTCAACCAAATCGGTTCATTGACTGAAACTTTGGCAGCAATCAAAATGGCTAAAGATGCAGGTTACACAGCGGTTATTTCACACCGTTCCGGTGAAACCGAAGATGCAACAATTGCTGATTTAGCGGTGGGTACAGCAGCAGGTCAAAT
>JBGXMX010000050.1:0-6776 GCA_041809245.1 Glaesserella sp. | reverse complement strand
TAGAAAAGGGTGTAAAAAGTAAAGGCGTTAACAACGCATTATGGGCGGTGTCCGTTGCGTTATTGGCAATTGCTGCGATCGGCAATGTCTATTTTGCCTCAAGCTTTACTCTGATCGTCCGTGTATTACTACTCGTGGTTCTCATCATTGGTGCGGTCGCTTTTGCGGCGATGACCAACCAAGGACAAAAAGGTATCGGGTTTATCAAAGATGCCCGTCAAGAGATCCGCAAAGTCATTTGGCCGACTCGTCAAGAAACAACGCAAACCACATTAATCGTCGTTGCCGTCTGTGTTGTTGTTGCATTGGTGTTATGGGGTATTGATTCTATCATCGTTACCGTGATTAATTTCCTAACGAATTTGAGATTCTAAAATGAGCGAAACAGAAGTAAAAGAAGCAGCTAAAATGCGTTGGTATGTGTTACAGGCATTTTCCGGTTTTGAAGCGCGTGTAGCGATGACATTACGTGAATACATCAAATTACACAATATGCAAGACCAGTTCGGCGAAGTGCTTGTACCGACGGAAGAAGTCGTTGAAAATGTTGCGGGGCGCCGCCGTAAAACCGAACGCAAGTTCTTCCCGGGTTATGTGTTGGTACAAATGGAAATGAATGACGACACATGGCACTTAGTCAAAAGCGTGCCGCGTGTAATGGGCTTTATCGGCGGAACGGCAGATAAACCGGCGCCGATTTCCCAACGTGAAGTGGAGCGTATTCTCAACCGTTTACAAGAAACAGCGGACAAACCGCGCCACAGAAAAGAGTTCCAACCGGGCGAAGAAGTTCGTGTTACGGAAGGGCCGTTTGCAGATTTCACCGGCTCCGTGGAAGAAGTCGACTACGAAAAAGGTCGCTTGAAAGTTTCTGTTTCAATCTTCGGTCGTGCCACACCGGTTGAACTTGAATTTAACCAAGTGGAAAAACAAAACGGTTAATTTGCAAATTTTTTATGGGATCGAACCGCTTGCAAGCGGGTTGATTTTATCGTTTTTGCGCAAATTTTTGCTTGAAAAACGAACGCGGGTTCAGTAAAATCCGCAACCTAATTTTGGGCTGGTGAAAACCGGCTCAAATTTTTGTACGGCACTCGTGCCTTGTAATATCGGGGAGCCGTTTTCGGCGTTATCACCCACACTAGAGGAAACTTTAAAAATGGCAAAAAAAGTCCAAGCCTACGTTAAACTGCAAGTTGCAGCGGGTATGGCTAACCCATCACCACCGGTTGGTCCGGCATTAGGTCAACAAGGTGTTAACATCATGGAATTCTGTAAAGCATTCAACGCTCGTACTGAGAGCTTAGAAAAAGGTTTACCAATCCCTGTTGTTATCACAGTTTACGCAGACCGTTCATTCACTTTCGTAACTAAGACTCCACCGGCAGCAGTATTATTGAAAAAAGCTGTGGGTATCAAATCCGGTTCAGGTAAACCGAACAAAGATAAAGTGGGTACAGTAACTCAAGCACAATTACGTCAAATCGCTGAAACTAAAGCGGCAGATATGACCGGTGCAACTATCGAAACCAAAATGAAATCAATCGCTGGTACAGCTCGTTCAATGGGCTTAATCGTAGAGGAATAATACAATGGCTAAATTGACTAAAAAAATGAAAGCAATTAAAGCTGGTGTAGATTCTACAAAAGCTTATGAAATCAACGAAGCAATCGCAGTATTAAAACAATTTGCGACAGCTAAATTCGTTGAGAGCGTGGACGTTGCGGTAAACTTAGGTATCGACCCTCGTAAATCAGACCAAAACGTGCGTGGTGCAACAGTATTACCACACGGTACGGGTCGTACAGCTCGCGTAGCCGTATTTACACAAGGTGCAAACGCAGAAGCAGCAAAAGCAGCGGGTGCAGACTTAGTGGGTATGGAAGATCTTGCAGAGCAAATCAAGAAAGGCGAAATGAACTTTGACGTTGTTATCGCTTCTCCGGATGCAATGCGTGTTGTAGGTCAATTAGGTCAAGTATTAGGTCCGCGCGGCTTAATGCCAAACCCGAAAGTGGGTACAGTAACGCCAAACGTAGCGGAAGCAGTTAAAAATGCTAAATCCGGTCAGATCCGTTACCGTAACGACAAAAATGGTATTATCCATACTACAATCGGTAAAGCAGACTTCGCTCCGGAACAATTAAAAGAGAACCTTCAAGCATTATTAGCGGCATTAGTGAAAGCTAAACCGACAACAGCAAAAGGTATCTTTATCAAGAAAGTAAGCATCTCTACTACAATGGGTGCTGGTGTAGCGGTTGATCAAGCTTCACTCTAATTTGTTGATAAATTAGACTTTACAAGACCGTAGGTTATCCCTATAATCTACGGCTCTTTTTGGCTGAAAAGCCAATGATGGTGCTTGCCTTATCTCAAGCCCCGTCCAAGACCGTAGGTGAACCTGTGTGAACAGTTTCTTAATGAAAACAACCTACGTAGATGGTGAACAGACAGAATTATCTGCTTCTGTACACCTTGAGGCTCAAAAACGTCGCTCAAGCGGTTACTTTTTTGAGATTTTTTGTAAATTCCACAGTATTTATGTGGAGTGTATCAGGAGCTAAAACCAATGGCATTAAATCTTCAAGACAAACAAGCAATTGTTGCTGAAGTAAACGAAGCTGCCAAAGGTGCCCTTTCAGCTGTAGTTGCAGATTCTCGCGGCGTAACAGTTGATAAAATGACTGAGTTACGTAAAGCGGCTCGTGAAGCAGGCGTTTCAATGCGCGTTGTTCGTAATACTTTATTACGTCGCGCGGTTGAAGGTACTGAATTCGAATGCTTAAAAGATACGTTTACTGGTCCGACTCTTATCGCATTTTCTAACGAACACCCGGGTGCGGCAGCACGTTTGTTCAAAGATTTTGCAAAAGCAAACAAAGAGTTTGAAGTTAAAGGTGCAGCCTTTGAAGGTAAAATCCAAGATGTTGAATTCTTGGCAACATTACCGACTTACGAAGAAGCAATTGCACGTTTAATGGGCACAATGAAAGAAGCTGCGGCAGGCAAACTTGTTCGCACTCTTGCGGCATTACGCGACAAATTACAAGAAGCGGCATAATTTTTATTCGCCGTATTCTCAACTCGTTTAACTTATTTACTTTAGGAATTGATTGTTATGTCATTAACTAACGAACAAATCATTGAAGCGATTGCTTCTAAATCAGTATCAGAAATCGTTGAATTAATCACAGCGATGGAAGAAAAATTCGGTGTATCAGCAGCGGCAGCGGCAGTTGCAGTAGCAGCAGGCCCGGCAGAAGCGGATGAAGAGAAAACTGAATTCGATGTTATCCTTGCTGAAGCAGGTGCTAACAAAGTAGCAGTAATCAAAGCAGTACGTGGTGCAACAGGCTTAGGCTTAAAAGAAGCTAAAGACTTAGTTGAATCTGCTCCGGCAGCATTAAAAGAAGGCATCTCTAAAGGTGAAGCTGAAGCACTTAAGAAAGAATTAGAAGAAGCCGGTGCGAAAGTAGAAATCAAATAATTTTTGATTTAACTTTTCCCGAACTTCAAGTTCAACAGAACCCCGATGGAAACATCGGGGTTTTTGCATTTTTAATTGATATGTCTTGTATTTCGGTTTAGTATATACTTATCTTTTTAAGTATATACTGAGGTTGTTATGATAACAAAAGTATTCCAAAGTGGAAATAGCCAAGCAGTTCGCATTCCCTTTGATTTTCGTTTTGATGTTGATACGGTCGAGATTTTTCGAGGAGAAAATGGAGATCTTATCCTAAGACCTGTAAAGCCGACAGCCGATCTTGAGTTTTTGGCTTTATTTTCAGATTTTGATGAAAGTTTTATTGAAGCATTAGAAGACAGAGATATTGCTCCTCCACAAGAGAGAGATGGACTATGATTTATATGTTTGATACCAATATCTTGATTTATTTAATGAAAAATAAACCGCTTGCAGTTGCAGAGCGAGTGGCAAAATTAACTTCCCAAGATGAGTTAGTGATGAGTTTTGTCACTTATGCTGAATTACTCAAGGGTGCGAATGGGAGTAATAACCCCCCACAAGCATTAGCTAAAATAGCTCAAATAATTCAGAGAATTGCGGTGTTGTACCCTGATAATAAAACCTGTGAATTTTATGGTGTATGGTCAAACAAATTAAAGCAACAAGGCACTCCTATAGGTAATAATGATTTGTGGATTGCTTGCCATGCTTTAGCTTGTAACGCAGTGCTAGTGACACATAATGTGAAAGAGTTTAAACGAATTGACGGCTTAAATTGGCAAGATTGGACTGTATAGTTTCTATGTTCTTGCAAAAAATGAAATCAAAATATCCGCTTTCTTTGCTATTTCTGAATCAAATCATCTACTGAGTAATCGTTTTTCAGTAGGTCAATTAGGCTGATGCCTAATGCATCGGCAATTTTTCCCATCGCATCAATCGAAATCGCTCTCTTTCCTCTTTCTACATCACTAATATAAGCTCGGCTAAGTTCCGCATCAAAAGCAAGAGTCTCTTGAGAAATATCCTTTAATCTGCGAATTTTTCTAAGATTATTCGCAAAAGTATATCTAATGGGGTGGCTAGTAAGATGTTCATTTTTCATGCTTATAGTATCATTTCTAGAATGAAATCCATCAATGCTCTATAAGATGCATAATACAAACTATAGTTTGCATTGTGATTTCTTTCGGATAATATATGATCGCAGAAGTTGATTGTTTAGTATAAGTTCTGCATCCTCAGTACTTAATCAATAAGTACCGAACAATATTCTTTTATTTAATGAGAAGTTTATGATGAAAAAATTAGTGTTAATTGTCTTAGCTATGGTAACAGCAACCTCAGTTTTTGCTCATAGTGGTGGAAAAGATAAATGGGGTTGCCACACAGATCATAAAACAGGTATTTACCATTGCCATTAATGATGGTTAATATGTTTCAAGCCCGACAATTTGTCGGGTTTTTCTTGCTAAAAAACACCAAATTGCTATAATTTCCAGTCCGAATTTCGCATATTGGCTAGATGAATTTTCGTCTAGCCTTTTGTGCTTGAATAATGTTAGCTGAATTTGCGTCGTTTTAATTCGGTTAACTAATTGATTTATAAGATGTTGTTATAGATTTATAGATCGACATAACAAGCGGTCACTTTCTTGCAAAATTTTGCAAAGACCGTTCCCCCCTGAGCTAACCTCTGCGGTAGTGATTTTTGACCCTTTGTGTGAACTCAGAAAACGACACCTCGTATCATTTTTTATAATGCCACTTCCTGCCGGTCTTTAGGCGGATTGTGAAAACTCAACCAAACAGAAAATCAGAGGCTATATTTAATGGCATACTCATATTCCGAGAAAAAGCGTATTCGTAAGAGCTTTGGCAAACGCTCACAAGTTCTGAACGTACCTTATCTATTAACAATTCAGCTCGATTCTTTTGATAAATTTATCCAAAGAGATCCTGAAGGACTTCAAGGTTTAGAAGCGGCATTCCGTTCAGTATTCCCGATTGTGAGCAGCAACGGTGCAACTGAATTACAATACGTTTCTTACGAATTAGGCGAACCCGTATTTGATGTGCGTGAATGCCAAATTCGTGGTACAACCTATGCAGCACCTTTACGTGTAAAACTTCGTCTTGTGACCTTTGATCGCGAAGCGGCAGCAGGCACAGTAAAAGACATCAAAGAGCAAAACGTCTATATGGGCGAAATCCCATTGATGACCGACAACGGTACTTTCGTGATCAACGGTACTGAGCGTGTTATCGTTTCTCAGTTACACCGTAGTCCGGGCGTATTCTTCGATTCTGACAAAGGTAAAACCCACGCTTCAGGTAAAGTGCTTTATAACGCACGCATCATTCCTTACCGTGGTTCTTGGTTAGATTTCGAGTTCGATCCGAAAGACAACCTTTATGCACGTATCGACCGTCGTCGTAAATTACCGGCAACCATTATTCTACGTGCGTTAGGCTACACCACCGAAGAAATCTTAAATATGTTCTTCGAAACTGTGACCTTCCACATTGAAGACAACAGATTATTGATGACCTTAGTACCTGAGCGTCTTCGTGGTGAAACCGCAGCTTTCGACATTGAAGCAAATGGCAAAGTCTATGTTGAAAGTGGTCGTCGTATTACCGCTCGTCACATTCGTGCATTAGAAAAAGACAATATTACCCAAATCCAAGTGCCGACCGAGTATATCGTTGGTCGTGTGACAGCGAGAGATTACGTTGATCTTTCAACAGGTGAAATTGTTTGCCCAGCAAATAGCGAGATCAGCTTAGAAACCCTTGCAGCATTAGCACAAGCAGGTTACAACGAGATCGAAGTATTATTTACTAACGATCTTGATTACGGCCCTTATATTTCTGAAACCTTGCGTATCGATCCAACTTACGACCGTTTAAGTGCGTTAGTGGAAATCTATCGTATGATGCGTCCAGGTGAGCCACCAACAAAAGAAGCGGCAGAAGCATTATTTGACAATATGTTCTTCTCAACCGACCGCTATGATCTTTCTGCGGTAGGTCGTATGAAGTTCAACCGTTCTTTAGATATTCCTGAAGGCGTAGGCACAGGTATCTTAAGCAACGACGACATCATCGGTGTAATGAAGAAATTGATCGAAATCCGTAACGGTCGTGGTGAAGTAGATGATATTGACCACTTAGGTAACCGTCGTATACGCTCAGTGCGCGAGATGGCGGAGAACCAATTACGTATCGGTTTAGTGCGTGTTGAACGTGCGGTGCATGAGCGACTTTCATTATGCGATTTAGACGGCGTAACCCCAAAAG
>JBGXMX010000049.1:0-3341 GCA_041809245.1 Glaesserella sp. | reverse complement strand
GGTTTTTGTAAAGATTTCGTTATCATTTGCAATTTATAAAATGCTTTAAGACCCTAAAATAGACGATTAAATTTGAGATTTTTTATTATAATCTTCTAAAAAAGTCACAATCCTAAGTTATTTGTATATATTGGGCTTTTAATCAAAATCTTTTTTTGGATAAAAAATAAGCATATTATTAACCTAACTTATTGAAAATATTAGCATTTCCATGTTTCGAACAGTTGTGGTTTGTAACGAGTGCCGTTTGTCACATTTGATGATGTGTATCAGCACACGTTAAAAACGTGCGCTATCGGAGGTCTAAAAGGTGGGTTTGTCAGTGGTCTGAAAAATCCCACATTTAGAAAATGTGGGATTTTTTTATATAAATTATTTACTACCTAATTGTGGAATCACATTGTTTTGTACTGAAAGTAAACCGGTTTCAGTATAAATACCTAATTTACCACGGGTATCGACAATGTCTAAGTTACGCATTGTTAACTGACCGATACGATCTGCCGGGGTAAACGGCGCGTCTTCTACTTTTTCCATACTCAAACGTTCCGGTTCGTAGGTTAGATTCGGTGACTCGGTATTTAAAATGGAGTAGTCATTACCGCGGCGTAATTCAAGGGTTACCGTGCCTGTAATCGCTTTTGCCACCCAACGTTGTGCCGTTTCACGCAACATCAATGCTTGCGGGTCGAACCAACGACCTTGATATAACAAACGACCTAAACGTAAACCGTTGATACGGTATTGTTCAATCGTATCTTCATTGTGAATACCGGTGACTAAACGCTCGTAAGCGATATGCAGTAACGCCATTCCCGGTGCTTCATAAATACCACGGCTTTTTGCTTCGATAATACGGTTTTCGATTTGGTCTGACATACCTAAACCGTGACGACCGCCGATACGGTTCGCTTCCATAATTAATTCAACCGCATCTTCAATACGTTGACCGTTTAACGCCACCGGTACGCCTTCTTCAAAGGTCACTGAAACGGTTTCAGGTTTGATTTCAACCGATTCGTCCCAAAATGCAACGCCCATAATAGGTTTCACAATTTTAACGCCGGTACTCAATAGCTCTAAATCTTTCGCTTCATGAGTTGCACCTAACATATTGGAGTCTGTCGAATAGGCTTTCTCAACGGACATCTTATACTGGAAACCGTTAGCGATTAAGAATTCTGACATTTCGTGGCGACCACCGAGTTCATCAATAAAGGTTTGATCCAACCACGGTTTATAGATTTTAAGTTTTGGATTGGTTAATAAACCATAACGGTAGAAACGTTCAATATCGTTACCTTTAAAGGTTGACCCGTCTCCCCAAATATTTACATCATCTTCTTTCATCGCTGCCACAAGCATAGTACCTGTAACCGCACGACCAAGAGGAGTGGTATTGAAATAAGGCACACCGCCCGTAGAAATATGGAAAGCGCCACATTGAATCGCAGCAATCCCTTCGTGGGCTAATTGCGCACGGCAGTCAATTAAACGTGCGTTTTCCGCCCCATATTCCATCGCTTTTTTCGGGATGGCGTTGTAATCATCTTCATCAGGCTGACCTAAATTTGCAGTATACGCATAAGGTACGGCACCTTTTTGACGCATCCAAAGCAGTGCGGCACTGGTATCCAAACCGCCTGAAAATGCAATACCTACTTTTTGACCAAGGGGAAGAGTTTCTAAAATTGTTGCTGACATAGGACTTCCTAAATTAGAGTATGAATGAGAATAGATGAACGTCTCGCAAGAAATCGTTTGCGATCAAATACCGTATTCTAGCGGAAAAAAGCATTCTAGGCTATGGAGAAAAAGGAGATTCGGCACTAAAATAGCGCCGATTTTTCCATAAGTATAGGTAGAAAAATGAAGAAGATCCTTGTTATTCGTAACGATAAAATCGGTGATTTTATGTTAGCGTGGGCGGCGTTCGCCATGCTGAAAAAATCATTGCCGCACAGCCGAATTATCGCCTTAGTGCCTAAATACACCGCACCTTTGGCAGAGCTTTGTCCTTATTTGGACGGCATTATCTTAGACAGCGACGATAAACACAACAAAACAGAAAACGAACGGGTACTACAAGCGGTTAAAAATGCACGATTTGATGCAGTCATTAGTTTTGTGTCTGATTGGTATAACGCTAAACTCGTTTGGAAAAGCGGTATCGGCTATCGCCTTGCACCGGCAACAAAGTTATTTCAGTTTTTATATAATCATCGCTTAACCCAACGTCGTTCGCGCTCTGAAAAAGCGGAATCGGAATATAACGTGGATTTAGTTCGCCACTTCCTTGCCGATAATCATCTCCCTGTTATTGAACCGCAAACACCTTATCTGGCTTTTGACCCCGAAACCATCAACTCACAAAAAGCAAAATTAATTCGGCAACTTGGTTTGGACTCAACCAAAAAATGGCTATTCGTACATAGTAGCACCGGCGGTTCGGCAAATAATCTCTCACTTACCCAATACGCACAGTTGATTACAGGCATTCTCTCCAAGTTTGACTGTCAGGTGATTTTAACCGCAGGGCCGAATGAAAGTGATAAAGCCCAAGAACTACAACGATTAGTCAATCATCACAATGTGGTGGTGTACGATAAAAATGACGGTTTAGTGGATTTTACCAAATCGCTTGCGTGCGCTGATCTTTTCATCGCAGGTTCCACCGGGCCGCTTCATATTTGCGGCGCACTCAATATTGCAACGGTCGGCTTTTATCCCAGCCGTTTATCTGCCATTCCGCGCCGTTGGAAGCCATTAAATGATGCGAATAAACATATCGCATTTTGCCCGCCTTCCGATAAAGCTTCGCAAAAGAATTTAACTTTAATTCCGATAGATAAGGCATTAACGGAGATTCTGCCGTTTATTGAGAAAGTGTGGTAATTACAAGCGGTCTGATTCTGCAATTTTTTTGCAAAAACAGACCGCTTGTACATAAATTAGCGGCTACGATTCCACAAATCTGCGTATTTCACAAAAACCGAATGTGCCGAAAGGACTGCGAGTAGAAAGCCTTGTTTGCCGTCTAAAAATCCCGCTTTCAGTAAATACATTTTCACAAAACAGCCGATTCCGTGAGTGACGCCTTGAAACAGCGTCGCTTTCTTTCCCGCTCTCGCTTTTTGTTCCGCCCACGCTTTGGCATAACTTGCCGATTTGACCAAATAGTGATGAATATCTTTGTAGGTGAAATGTAATAAATCGCCTTTTAGTTTTATCACTTGAGCGTCTTTGGGGTAATGTACTTTTTCGTGTACCAGCTCATCGCCGTATTGTGCAAACTCCGTACGGTAGAGTCTCACGACATAGTCGGGATACCAACCCGAATG
>JBGXMX010000048.1:0-2864 GCA_041809245.1 Glaesserella sp. | reverse complement strand
CTTCGCCGTTTATTTGCCGAAGGCGCTTTTTCTAAAGCCTTTGTACCCGTTTTAGCGGAATACAATGCCGATAACGACCCGGATAAAACCCGTGAATTTATCGCCAAAGTATCGGGGACACTCGGCGGCTTAGTCACCATTGTCACATTAATCGCTATGATCGCCTCCCCTATGATTGCGGCTTTATTTGGTACGGGCTGGTTTTTAGATTGGCTGAATGACGGTCCGAATGCCGAGAAATTTACCCAAGCCTCGCTGTTGCTTAAAATTACTTTTCCTTATTTATGGTTTATCACTTTTGTGGCATTGTCCGGTGCCGTGCTCAATACCCTAGGTAAATTTGGGGTGATGGCTTTTTCACCGGTATTACTGAATGTGGCGATTATTGCGGTGGCTGTTTTGGCCGCACCTTATTTTGACTCACCCGATACGGCACTGGCTTGGGGAGTATTTTTAGGCGGCTTGTTACAATTTTTGTTCCAAATTCCGTTTATGAAAAAGGAAGGATTATTGGTGAAACCCAAATGGGCTTGGCGGGATGAAGGCGTCGCTAAAGTCCGCAAACTGATGATTCCCGCTCTGTTTGGCGTATCGGTTACACAATTAAATTTACTACTTAATCAAGTAATCGCTTCTTTTTTGATCACAGGTTCAATCAGTTGGCTTTATTATGCAGACCGCTTGATTGAATTCCCGCTCGGTTTATTCGGCATTGTATTCCGCTAAAACGGGTACAAAGGCTTTAGAAAAAGCGCCTTCGGCAAATAAACGGCGAAGAAAGTTCGGAATACGGTTGGCAAACAAAAAAAACATCAGCCGCTACACCTGCGCCAAGTAAATTCGCCACAACCACATCCCGCACCAAACCGAGGATACGGGAAATCAAGGTCATGCCACTCACAACCAGCCCTGATTTCAATAATTTTTTGCTCACAATTTATTCTCTTTGCTTTCATAAAAAATTGATCGGAATTTTAGCAGTTTGTTATAGGAAAATCAGAAAAAAACTGCTAAAATCCGCCCCTATCTTTTGCCCAAGAACATTTCTTGTGTGAAACGATGTTATTTTCAAGCCCGTGTCTCGTTGAAAATGAAATTAAACTATCGATAGCACTGCATAAAACTTGTTTTTTATGTTCTTATTTTTACACAGATATTTTTAGGAGTTTGACCTTGGCTAATATCAAGTCAGCACAAAAACGTGCGGTTCAATCAGAAAAACGCCGCCAACATAACGCAAGCCAACGCTCAATGATGCGTACCTTCATCAAAAAAGTATACGCAGCAGTAGCGGCAGGCGATAAAGCAGCTTCAGAAGCGGCTTTCGTTGAAATGCAAAAAGTTGTGGATCGTATGGCATCTAAAGGCTTAATCCACGCTAACAAAGCAGCTAACCACAAATCTAAGTTGAGCGCACAAATCAAAAAATTAGCGTAATTGCAAAATTTTTGGAAAAACCGACCGCTTGTAGGTCGGTTTTTTTATACCTATAAGAAAAAGGCTCCGATTTGAAACAGTTTCTCAACCTCTGAGGCTTGTTTTTTATCATTAACGAACACAATCACATGATCACCTTCTTCAATGACCGTCGATTTATGTGCAATCAAGACCTCATTATTTCGCATAATGGCACCAACAACCACACCTTGCGGTAATTTTAACGCTTTGATGGCTCTTCCCACCACTTTGGACGACTCTTTATCGCCATGGGCGATAATTTCAATGCCTTCCATAAGCCCCTGTTTAAAAGAGGCAACCCGAACTATATCTGCTTTACGTACGTGGCTGGATAATGCCGAAATGGTCGCTTGCTGAGGAGAAAGCGCAATATCAATCGTACCGCCTTGAATAAGATGCAGATATGCCATGCGCTGTACAAGAACAATCGCTTTTTTAGCGCCTAAGCGTTTGGCGAGCAATGATGACATAATATTGGCTTCGTCATCACTGGTTAATGCAAGAAAAAGATCAATATTTTCAATATGTTCTTCAAACAATAATTCTTGATCGGAAGCATCACCGCATAAGACAAGAGTTTTTGATAGTTTTTCCGCCAGTTTCTCCGCCCGTTCTTGATTACGCTCTATTAGTTTAACGTTGTATTTCCCTTCCAAGACTTTAGCCAACCCTGTTCCCACATTACCGCCGCCGACAATCATAATCCGACGGTGAGGCTTTTCTAAGCGTTGCAACTCTGCCATCACAGCTTTGATATGCTGGGTCGCACACATAAAGAAAACTTCATCTCCCGCTTCTATAATGGTGGAACCTTGCGGAATAAACGCTTTCTCTTGGCGGAAAATAGAGACAATACGTGCTTCGATATAAGGGAGATGATCGCTTAACGCCGAAATAGGATAACCGACTAACGGTCCGCCGTAATAAGCCTTAACACTCACCAAACTAATCAAATCTTGAGCAAAGTGGGCGATTTGTAATGCTCCGGGATATTCGATAAGGCGGAGAATATCCTGCGTAACCAACAGCTCCGGTGCAATAATATGATCGATGGGTAGCACATCATTATTAAAAAGTGCCTCACTTTCCCGCACATAATCCGGGTTGCGAATTCGAGCGATTTTGGTCGGGATATGAAACAGTGTGTAAGCAATTTGGCAGGCGATCATATTAATTTCATCGCTATTAGTAACGGCAACCAGTAAATCCGCATCGCTTGCTCCCGCCTCTCGTAACACTCTGGGTGAAGAAGCATTGCCCTTTAATACGCGAAGATCATGCTTGTCTTGTAGCGGCATTAAACGAGATTGTTCGTCATCAATAATGGTTATGTCATTATCATTATTAGCTAAATTTTCTGCGAGCGTCGCACCGACCTGCCCTGCACCTAAAATAATTATTTTCAT
>JBGXMX010000047.1:0-25568 GCA_041809245.1 Glaesserella sp. | reverse complement strand
GCGAAAGATCCGAGAAAACGTCAAACCAAGCTGATTGGCGAGATTATTGCTACGGTGAAATGCCCGATTCAAGTCGGTGGCGGTATCCGCTCGGAGCAAGATGTGGCGGATTTATTGGCGGTGGGGGCAAATCGTGTCGTGATTGGCTCAACGGCGGTGAAAGAGCCCGAATTGGTCAAAGGCTGGTTCCGAAAATACGGTGCGGACAAGTTTGTGTTAGCGTTGGACGTTAACATTAACGAGCAAGGTGAAAAACAGATTGCCGTGAGCGGTTGGCAGGAAAATAGCGGAGTGTCGTTGGAAGCCTTGATTAACGATTTCCGCGAAGTCGGTTTGCAATATGTACTGTGTACCGATATTTCCCGCGACGGCACCCTTGCCGGCTCAAATGTGGATTTATATCGCGAAGTATGCGAGGCTTTCCCTGAAGTCAATTTTATTTCTTCCGGCGGTATCGGTTCGTTGGCGGATGTGGATGCATTGAAAGGTACGGGCGTAGGCGGTGTGATTATCGGGCGTGCGTTGTTGGAAGGTAAATTTAATGTGGCGGAGGCAATCGAATGTTGGCAAAACGGATAATCCCTTGTTTGGATGTGCGTGACGGACAAGTAGTCAAAGGCGTGCAGTTCCGCAATCACGAAATTATCGGCGACATTGTACCGCTTGCCAAACGCTATGCGGAAGAAGGCGCAGACGAATTGGTGTTCTACGATATTACCGCTTCTTCAGACGGCAGAACGGTGGATAAAAGCTGGGTAGAACGTGTGGCGGAAGTGATCGACATTCCGTTCTGCGTGGCGGGCGGCATTAAAACCATTGAGGATGCGGAGCAGATTTTTGCCTTTGGTGCGGATAAAATTTCCATCAATTCGCCCGCACTTGCCGATCCTGAATTGATTACCCGTCTTGCAAATCGCTTTGGTGTGCAAGCGATTGTGGTGGGGATTGATAGCTGGTTTGAGAAAGAAACAGGTAAATATTGGGTGAATCAATACACCGGCGATGAAAAACGTACTCGTCAAACTAACTGGCAGCTACTTGATTGGGTTGTCGAAGTACAAAAACGTGGCGCAGGCGAAATCGTGCTGAATATGATGAACCAAGACGGCGTGCGTAACGGCTATGATTTAGTCCAACTGAAAAAAGTGCGTGAAGTTTGCCACGTGCCATTGATTGCTTCAGGTGGTGCGGGCGAAATGGTGCATTTCTGTGATGCGTTTATTGATGCGAATGTGGACGGTGCATTGGCAGCAAGTGTGTTTCATAAGCAGATTATCAATATTGAGGAGTTGAAAGAGTATCTTGTGAAAGAAGGCATAGAGATTAGAAAATGAAAAATATTATTTTTTTATTATCCTTGATGTTATGTTCTTGTGTATCATTACCTAAAAAAATAGATATCTGTGAAACTGATGCAGAAGTTATCCATTCTAGTTATGAGATAGAACGATATATTTCGGATAAACCTTTTAAAATAGCTTATTATCCAACGATTAAGTTAAATAACTTAGGTAATCAGTGTGAAGAATATATATCTAAGATAAATGAAGTTGGAGATTATTTTTCTGAAAAGCTTAATGGTAAATCCATGAACGAAATGCAGGTTTTGTTGAATAAAGAAAAGGATTTATATAGGTTCAAGTATATGCTCCCTAGCAACGGAAAACACAAGTTAGAAGTCGGAAGAAAGATACGAATTAATGTATATCAGTACAAGAAGATAGAAACTATTTTTTCTTCTACTTTTTTTTCAACAAAAATTAGGATAGCAAAGATTTATTAACCGACAGCGACTTTGTCGCAATCGGTTACGCATAGTTCGGTGGCTTTGCTACCGCTGGAAAAAGGATAAATATGCAAAACAAAATAGACTGGAAAAAAGTGGACGGTTTACTCCCCGTTATCGTCCAAAACGCCCAAACCTGCGAAGTGCTAATGCTGGGTTATATGAACCAAGCCGCACTAGACAAAACATTAGCCGAGAAAAAAGTCACGTTTTTCTCTCGTACCAAACAACGTTTATGGACGAAAGGGGAAACCTCGGGGCATTTCTTAAACGTGGTGGATATGAGCTTGGATTGTGATAACGATACCTTGCTGATTTTAGCCAATCCGATTGGCGAAACCTGCCATACCGGAGCGGAAAGTTGTTTTCATCAGTTTGAAACTCAATCCGAAGGCGATTGGACGTGGTTCAGTAAATTAGAACGTACTCTTGCCGAACGCAAAAATGCCGATCCTGAAAGCTCTTACACAGCAAAACTGTATGCGAAAGGCACAAAGAAAATTGCGCAGAAAGTCGGTGAAGAAGGCGTTGAAACTGCACTTGCGGCTATGGCAAAAGATCGTGAAGAACTCGTGGGGGAAGCAGCAGATTTGGTCTATCACCTCACGGTGTTATTGCATAACGAAGGGCTTGCTTGGCAAGATGTGATTGCAAAATTAAAAGAGCGCCACCAAGGTATCGGGCTACATCCGGAAGGGTCAAATAAATAGTAATTAAGGGAAGCAGTCTTGCTTCCCTTAGTTATCTGTTTCTATTAGTTAATTACGCCACAAGCCATTCTTGCACCGCCACCGCCCAAAGGAGCCGGGTGGTCGGAGTGGTTGTCGCCACCGGCGTGGATCATTAAGGATCTGCCTTTAACATCCGCTAAGGTTTTCAAACGTGGCGCAAGCACTGGGTTGGTCGCATTACCGTCATGATCAACCGTTAACGCCGGTAAATCGCCTAAGTGAGCATTATCTTCCCATGGGAAACCGTGTCTTTTCGCTTGATTCGGATCCCAGTGTCCGCCAGCAGCTAGTCCGGCAACGAGTTTGCCATCTTTTTCTTTTGCGTCACAGCTTGGATTTTCATGAATATGAAAACCGTGTAAGCCATGCGTCAATCCTGTTAAATTTGGAGAAAAGACCAAGCCGTACGGCGATTCGGTAATCACTACAGTACCTACATCTTTATTTCCATGAACAGGATCCAGCTGTTGGACTTTAACGGTAATATTAGGCGCAGTTTCAGCCATGGCAGAAACAGCAAAACAGCTTAAAAGTATTGCAAATGCAGTTTTCACTTTCATAATTTCTCCTTAAGTTAAACAGAGGTGAATTGGAGATTGCATTCTATACAAAAAACAACCGTTTTGTGTTTAAAAAAATAATTTTTTTGCAAAAAAAGTCACTTAGACCTAAACTCTCTCCCCAAATTGATTAATTGAAGAATATTATGAATTCGACCTCCCTTTTCATTGCGTTGCGCTATTGGCGAACCAAAAGCGGCGATCGCTTTGGGCGACTTGTTACCCATTTAGCCAGTATCGGTATCATATTGGGCGTGATGGCGCTGATTATCGTGTTATCGGTTATGAACGGCTTGGAAAATATGCAAAAACGTAATTTGCTCTCAAGTTTACCGCATTCGATTATCTCACCTGTTGAGCAGTCTTTAAGCCGAGAGACCGTGTTAGAAACCCCGCCTTTTGTGTTGCACTATACGCCGATTAATCGTGCGAATGTGATTATTCAAAGCCAGCAGGGAATTAATGCCGGGCAGTTGATCGGTGTGAAAAGCGCAAACGATGACGTTCTTCTTAGCGATATGACTGATTTAAACGAGCGGCTACCGGAGGGGGCGTTTAATGTCATCGTCGGTTCTCGTTTGGCGGAACAACTCAATTTACAACTTGGCGATAAAATTCGCTTGATGATTACCGAAAACAGCCAATATACCCCTTTAGGGCGAGTGCCTGTACAGCGTCTGTTTAGCGTATCGGGTATCTACTATTCCCACCAAGAAGCCGGCGGTTTTACGCTGTTTGCTAATTTAGCGGATGTCGGGCGACTGTTAAGGATAAATCCTGATAAGGTACAAGGTTTCCGCTTATTCTTAGAAGATCCTTTTCAGGTGACCGAATTAAGCCGTTATTTTCCGCAAGAGCAGTGGAAAATCAGCGACTGGCGGGAGCAAAAAGGTGAATTTTTCCAAGCTGTGCGTATGGAAAAAAATATGATGGGGCTGTTAATCAGTTTAATCATCGTGGTTGCTATTTCGAATATTGTCACTTCTCTGAGTCTTATGGTTGTAGATAAGCAAGGGGAGATTGCTATTTTACAAACCCAAGGGCTGACTAAAGGTGCAGTGATGAAAATCTTTATTTTACAAGGCGCCTTTGTCGGTATTTTAGGTGCAATCGTCGGCGGCGTGCTAGGGATTATTGCCTCAAGCTATTTAGGTGAACTGCTGGCTTGGGTTAATCCTCAAGGTGTTGCGTTACCGACTGAAATTTCTTTTGCTCAGGTCGTGAGTGTGGTTGGAATTTCTATCCTATTATCGCTACTTTGCACTCTATACCCTGCTTATCGGGCGGCTAAAATTGAGCCTGCGGAAGCCTTACGTTATGAATAAATCATCTCTAATTCCTATAATGCCGTGGTCTGCCGCTCATCAATGGCAACTAAAACCCAGCTCACTGCTGATGATTTCTCTCGCCACCATATTGATGGGAATTGGCGAGGGGCTTTTGGTGACCAGCCGCCTCGGTTCAAGCCCGTGGACTGTTTTCTCACAAGGCATTGCGTTACAAACGGGTGCTTCCATTGGTGTTGTTGTGGCGATCATTAGTGTGATCGTGCTGCTGCTTTGGATCCCATTGAAATTACGCTTTGGATTAGGCACGGTGTTGAATGTCTTTTTTATTGCGTTGTTTATTGATCTGACCGTGCAATATATGCCGACCCCAACCCATTTTGCCGCTCAATTCAGTATGATGTGTGCCGCTATCCTATTATTTGGAATCAGCACTACATTTTATCTTTCTTGCTACCTAGGGGCAGGGCCTCGGGATGGATTAATGGTCGGGATTTGTCTGAAATACGGCTGGCGTGTCGGCGTAGTACGTACGGCGCTTGAAGTAACAGTGTGTGTGATTGGCTTTCTGCTTGGCGGAACTGTTGGTATTAGTACTCTCGCCTTTGCTTTTTGTGTCGGCTGGATAATCCAATATACAGCCACTTTATTTCAACGCTTTAACAAGCGGTCTGTTTTAACTAAAAATTTGTAAATGGAGCATTTATGCAA
Source organism: Glaesserella sp. (assembly GCA_041809245.1). GTDB lineage: Bacteria > Pseudomonadota > Gammaproteobacteria > Enterobacterales > Pasteurellaceae > Glaesserella. The sequence goes on along the minus strand of JBGXMX010000047.1, from coordinate 20,494 downwards.
AATATTAAAGAAATTTATCTTGCAGGGGGCTGCTTTTGGGGAACCGAAGCCTTTATGCAGCGTATTCGTGGCGTGATTGATGCAGAATCCGGCTATGCCAATGGCAATACGCTTAACCCGACCTATCAAGAAGTGTGCAAAGGCAGCGGACACGCCGAAGTTGTTAAAGTCACCTATGATGCCGATCAAATTGGTCTTGCGAAGCTGTTAGATTACTATTTTAAAGTAATAGACCCAACCAGCATTAACCAGCAAGGTGAAGATAAAGGTATTCAATATCGCACGGGCATTTACTATGTTGATCCTGCCGATACAGCGGTGATTAACCAAGCCCTCGCCGAATTACAAACACAATACAGCGAGCCGTTAGCCGTTGAAAATGCGCCTTTGGAGCATTATTTTCCGGCTGAAGAATATCACCAAGATTATTTGGATAAGAATCCGACAGGCTATTGCCATATCGACATTCAATTAATGAATGATATTTTGAAAAATCAATAATTCACAAACGGAAGCTCAGCCTTCCGTTTTTTATACTAAAGGTTCGGCTTTTTCAGGTAACAACACGGGAATGCCATTTTCGATCGGATATGAAACGTTCGCTTTTCGGCTAATTAATCGCCGGTTTTCTTTATCCCACTCCAAACGTCCGAGTGAAATAGGGCAGGCAATAGTATCAAGTAATTTTTCATTCATAAAACGATCCTCTATTATTTTACAAGCGCTTGATTTTACCGAAAATTTTGCAAAAGCAGAATAGTGCACTAAAGATTTAACCACAGCCTAGAACTGCATTTTTTATCCTCAAACCACTGTGTAAATTTACAAATAAAATAAGATCCCCCACTTGACACTGTTTATTCAAACAGTAAAATACATGCATAAACATACAGTTTTTGGAGGTAAATATGGCTCATCTTCGTACATTAACAAAAGCACTATCTTATCAACCTATGCCGCTTTATCGTGATACTAAACCTGCCCTTTCGGTTAAATTGGATCTAAATGCGCTGTGTATCAGACATCCGACTGAAACTTTTTTTATTCACGTCAAAAACCCGAACTTACTCTCTTGGGGAATTGAATTAGACGATCTACTGGTTGTTGAAAAATGCGGGCAATTTTTGGTTAACGATCTGCTTGTTATTGAAACGCCGCAAGGGTACCTGTTCTACCAATATTTTGCAGAGATCAATAACGAGAAAATTCTCTTCTCATTAGATGCCAATGAAGAAAACCTACGCATTACGCACTGGCAAGAGATCAATGTAGCGGGCGTGATTACCAATGTCGTACACCAAATGCGCCATCGCACGCAAAAATATTGTGCGGCATAACACAAACTAACGTGTTAATGAACGTAAAAAGGCAATCTCTTCCGCCCAAATTTCAGGTTCAATCGTTTCTAGAATGAGCGGCATGTTATCGAAGCGTTTATCGTTCATAACAAAATCGAAAATATCCGTGCCAAGAGTGCCTTCTCTTAAGGTGTGGTGTCGATCCACTCGGCTGCCAAGAGGTGTTTTAGAACCGTTTAGATGCATACCTTTCAGAAACTCAAAGCCGACAATACGGCTAAATTCATGAAAGACTTGTTCACAGCCTTGTATTGAACTGATGTCGTAGCCCGCAGAAAACAGGTGGCAGGTATCTAAACATACGCCGACACGATTTTTGTTGTCAACTTGTTCGATAATATGTGCCAAATGCTCAAAACGCCACCCAAGATTAGAGCCTTGCCCCGCGGTATTTTCAATCACGGCAGTGACGTTCGGTACGGCATCCAATGCGATATTAATGGATTCCGCAATGCGATCTAAACATTCGGATTCTGCTATTTTATTTAAATGGCTTCCGGGGTGAAAATTGAGCAATTTAAGCCCAAGCTGGTCGCAACGTTGCATTTCATCAATAAAGGCTTCTCTTGATTTCGCCAAATTTTCCGCTTCAGGGTTGCCTAAATTAATCAAATAACTATCGTGCGGTAAAATATGTTCAGGCAAAAATTTATGTGCCGCACAAAAGCGCTTAAATTTCTCAATAGTCTCCGCTTTCAGTGCCGGCGCTTTCCATTGGCGTTGGTTTTTGGTAAACAGGGCAAATGCGTTAGCGCCTATTTCAACGGCTCGTAAGACCGCATTTTCAACCCCGCCCGATGCACTCACGTGCGCTCCGATATATTTCATCTTATTTTCCTTTGTTAATTGGTGTAACATACGCCTTTTTTGAACGGGCGCTTCTTCTATGCAACAGATCAATGATTTTTCACTACTTTGCCGTTTATTCGGTAACTTATTCTTTCGTTCTCCTACCGATCCTATTTTAGCCGGAACCTTTGAATGGCTCCGCCAAGGTCAATTACGCCACCACTGGGCGTTAACAACGGATACACAAAGCGAGCAGGCATTAACCTATATTGAAATGCACGCCAACCCTACGGAATTAGCTCAATCTTATCAAGCACTTTTTTCGGAAAACGGAGCAATTTCAACCACAATTTCTGCCTATGGATTGTCTGTAGAAGCCTTCGTTACTTTTCGCCGACAACGTGGAATGCCTGAACTACCTCAGGCAGACCATGTTGCGTTACTCCTTCTCACCGCTTCTTGGATAGAAGATAACTTAGCTTCGCTTGAAGCCCAACGTCGCTTATTTGAAGAACTGTTATTACCGTGTTTAGGAGCATTTCTGGGAAAAGTGGAAGCTCATGATCAAGGTTTTTATCGGGCTTTGGCACAATTAACGCGTGATGCGCTAAGTGCGATGGCAGATGAATTGGAAGAGGCGGAAAGCGGATCGTAATATTGAAACAGGACTAACTCACTTATATTGAGTTAGTCCTGTTAAATTTTTGTCTGATATGCCGGAAAGAAAGGGGTGTGAGCCTTCTTTGATTACGGAATAGTGACTAGGTGTTATTTCTTATTTGCAAGATAGATCTCTTTGGCTTTAGGTACCAAACGAGCCAAGTTTTCTTGACGATCTTCATTTGACGGGTGGGTTGAGAAAATAGACAAGCCTGAACTTCCGCTTTCTTTACTCATTTTTATCCACACATTGGGCGCCGCTTCCGGGTTATAACCCGATTCTGCCATTAACATTAAACCGACTTCATCCGCTTCCGTTTCTTGGCTGCGAGAGAATGGTTTCGTAGCAATTAAGTCAACACCGGTACTTAACAAACCTTCGGTACTAACACCAGTTGTTGCAGTCACTGCCACATCCGCTAATACACCGACAATACCCGTGACGGCAGTGACGGTGCGATCCGATTTACCGTGTTCTTGTAATGCGTGTGCCATTTCGTGACCCATAACGACGGCAATTTCATCGTCACTGAGTTTTAAGCGATTCACCAAACCGGTGTAAAAAGCCATTTTCCCGCCGGGCATTGCCCAAGCATTGAGTTCATTCGATTTTAATACGGTAATTTCCCATTTAAACGGCACGCCTGTTTTATTGGCTTTCTCCGCATAAGGCTTCATTTTATTAAATACCGCATGGATTCGTTTTGCCGTTGTTGAGCCGGTATCAAGGATATTTTGAGCTCTCGCTTGCTGTTTTACTTGCGCATAATTACTTTCGGCTTCTTGATTAATTTGTGTTGTGGAAACACAAGCGGTCAAAAATGTCCCAAATATTACAAAAATTACAGCTTTTTTAAACCATTGCATAATGCTATTCCTATATAAAAAGTGCCAAAGCGGACACTTTGGCACTAAATAAATGTGATCTTAAAATTATTTTTTCGCACGCTCGTAAGAGTCTAAGATTTCTTTACGGGCTTCGTTCACATCGCCCCAACCTTCAACTTTCACCCATTTACCTGCTTCTAATGCTTTGTAGCTTTCGAAGAAGTGTTGGATTTGTGCTTTTAATAATGCCGGTAAATCGCCCACATCTTTGATGTGATCGTACTCTTTGCTTAATTTAGTGTGCGGAACTGCAACCACTTTCGCATCACCACCTGCTTCGTCAGTCATTTTTAATACGCCGACCGGACGGCAACGGATTACTGAACCCGGTTGAAGTGGGTATGGTGTTGGAACTAACACGTCCACCGGGTCGCCATCAGAAGAAAGAGTATGGTTTACATAACCGTAGTTCGCAGGATAGAACATCGCTGTTGCCATAAAACGATCCACGAAAATTGCACCGCTTTCTTTATCCACTTCATATTTGATTGGATCTGAATTTGCAGGAATTTCAATTACAACATAAATATCATCCGGTAATTCTTTACCGGCAGGTACGTTTTCTAAGCCCATTTTGGTTTCCTTCTATTAAATAAGGGTGAAAAATTGGCGAGATTATAACGGATTCATTGCCAATCGGCAAAGCAAGCGGTTCGATTCTCACAAAAATTTGCAAAAAAGTAAGCATATTTTACCGCTTGTAATTTCATTTATTGAAATGATAAATCTTGATAATATCAATTTACGCAACAATGAAAATAGGTATAATCGACACCATAAAAACAAACAGTATGTAAACACAACATCAACACATCTCAATTAACACAAATAAAGGATTCCAATATGGCTAACTATTTCAACACCTTGAATTTACGTCAACAATTAGACCAATTAGGTCGTTGTCGTTTTATGGATCGCAGCGAATTTGCTGACGGTTGTAACTATCTTAAAGGCAAAAAAATCGTTATCGTAGGTTGTGGTGCGCAAGGTTTAAACCAAGGTTTAAATATGCGTGACTCCGGTTTAGATATCGCTTACGCATTGCGTGCAGAAGCGATTGCAGAAAAACGTGCATCATTTACACGTGCATCTGAAAATGGTTTTAAAGTTGGCACATACCAAGAGTTAATCCCAACCGCAGATTTAGTGATTAACTTAACCCCAGATAAACAACACTCAAAAGTCGTTGCAGATGTGATGCCATTGATGAAACAAGGCGCTGCATTCGGTTATTCACACGGTTTCAACATTGTTGAAGAAGGCGAGCAAATTCGTAAAGACATCACTGTGGTGATGACAGCACCAAAATGCCCGGGTACAGAAGTGCGTGAAGAATATAAACGTGGTTTCGGTGTGCCGACATTAATCGCTGTTCACCCAGAAAACGACCCGAAAGGCGAAGGTATGGCGATTGCGAAAGCGTGGGCAAGTGCGACAGGTGGCGACCGTGCAGGCGTGTTAGAGTCTTCATTCGTAGCAGAAGTAAAATCTGACTTAATGGGTGAGCAAACCATCCTTTGCGGTATGTTACAAGCAGGTTCTATCGTGTGCTACGACAAATTAGTGGCAGACGGTAAAGATCCGGCATATGCAAGCAAATTAATTCAATACGGCTGGGAAACCATTACCGAAGCGTTAAAACAAGGCGGTATCACATTAATGATGGATCGTCTTTCTAACTCAGCAAAAATCCGTGCCTTTGAATTAGCGGAAGAAATCAAAGCACAGTTAAACTTCTTATATTTAAAACATATGGACGACATCATCAGCGGTGAGTTCTCATCAACAATGATGGCTGACTGGGCAAACGGCGATGCAAACTTATTCAAATGGCGTGAAGAAACTGGTAAAACAGCTTTCGAAAATTCACCAAAAGCAGACGGTATCAAAATTTCTGAACAAGAATACTTCGATAACGGCGTAGTGATGGTTGCAATGGTGAAAGCAGGTGTTGAAATGGCATTCGATGCAATGGTTGCAAGCGGTATCTATGAAGAGTCTGCATACTATGAATCATTACACGAGCTTCCGTTAATCGCAAACACTATCGCTCGTAAACGTTTATACGAAATGAACGTAGTAATTTCAGATACAGCGGAATACGGTAACTACTTATTCTCGCACGTTGCAACGCCAATTCTTGCAGAGAAATTAATCCCGATGTTACAAAAAGGTGATTTAGGCGAACCAACACCAACCGTTGAGATCGACAATGTGTACTTGCGTGATATTAACGATGCAATCCGCAACCACCCGGTTGAGTTAATCGGTCAAGAATTGCGTGGTTATATGACGGATATGAAACGTATCGCTGTTGGAGACTAATTTTTAGTGATAGAAAAGCCTGCTATGGAAATAGTGGGCTTTTTATGTCTATTGGATATAAAAGGATGCTCAAAATGATGAAATCTAATTTAGGAACGTTATCGCCACTTTATATTGCCTTATTTCTAAGTGGTGGGCTATCTACGATCGGTTATGCTCAAGAAATTGAATGTAAAGCAGGAGAAATAAACCAACAAAATAATGCCTTTCTAAAAAATTGCACACTAAATTCCCCCTCTGAAGAACATGATTTCCGACTATTAGAAATTTCTAATAGCACTAATCTTGTATTAGATAACTTAACAGCTTCATCAAATATTGATAGTTTAAGTATAAATTCATCTAGTGTAACAATAAAAAATAGCAATATAGAATCCATTAGTAAACCTCAGGGTTATTGGGGGCCACCATCTTTTACTTCTGTGCTATCTATTGATAATAATGCAACTGTCAATATCGAAAACTCCGTTATAAATTCAAAACCGACAAGCTCATCACAGTTTAATATCCGCGTTAATGATTCTAACCTGACAGTAACAAATAGTACGTTGAAGATGCAAAAAATAGATAACTCTGTTGGAGAAGCATCATCAGCATTAGATGTTACTAATGGGACTGCTATTATCAAAGACAGTATTTTTGATTTAGATGCAAGAGCTGATAGCTACCTATCTATAGGAGATGGTGGAAAAATTATTCTTGAAAATACAAAAAGCACAAATGTTAGGGCATATCCTGCTTTTTTAACAATCAATGAAGGAAAATCTCAAGTTGAGCTAATTGATTCCTCATTTGAAGGAGGAATTGAAAGTTCATGGCAATTATTAAAGGAAGTAGAACAAGCAAATCTTGACTTAATACTCACAAACAGTTCGTTGGGAGAAGATAATATTTTATTTTATTCTAGTGATATCCCCACAGAGCCGGGATATGAGCCTGTAACAAAGCAATTAATCGAAAAGATTAATCTTACAGCGAAAGGCTCATCTCTATCTGGTTCTATACGATTATTGCCGAATGAAAACGGTTATATTGATGATACATTTAACGTTTCTTTAGAAAATTCATCTTGGGCGTTAGGAGATAATTATTATGTAGAATCATCAAACGTAACAGATCTCACGTTAAAAAATGCAAATATTACTATAAGCCCTCAAGCAGAATATTTTGATGAAAATGGTTTTACCTCATATAGATTTAGTACATTTAATATATTAGGAAATTTATCAGGTAACGGTAACTTCACTCTCAACACCGATCTCGCAAACCAACAATCCGACAAAATCGTTGTTAAAGGTTCTGATAGCGGTTCATTTGGTTTAAACATTAAGGATTCAGGTAATGAACCGAATGCGGCTAACGGTAAAGTAACTCTCGTCGAAACCGCAACGGGCACGGCTCAATTTGCATTGTTAGGCAAAGATTATGTCGATGCCGGTGCGTACCGTTATCGCTTAAATCAAGATGGCAATAACTGGGTGCTTTCTAATCAAGCAGGCGAACAGGCATCATCTTCTACATCAGCAAATCAAGGAAATAGCCAAACGGGCGGAAATTCTCAATCTTCTTCATCTAACAATCAAGGAAATAGCCAATCAAGTACGAATGTAGGCTCAAATGCAGGTACAGGATCAGGCTCAACTGAAACACCTCAAGTTGTACTCAGCGAAAAATCCAACGCTCTAGTTTCCCTCCGCCAAGCACAACTAGCTTTAGTGGAAAGCAATCTTGAAGGCTTGCATCAACGTTTAGGTGAATTGAAAAACGGCGAAAAAGGCAACGTGTGGGTGCGTAATATCAACTCACGCAACGATTTTACATCAACCCGTACCGCAAGCAACTCACACTCATCAGGTTTTGAGCAAGATGTTCATACTGTTCAACTCGGTGCGGATGCCGCTTTAACTGACAATATCCGCTTAGGTGGCTTTATAGGCAATGCCCGTTCTGATGTGGATTTTGACGGAGAATACGGTTCAGGCGAAGTGAAAACCCAATCCCTCGGTCTTTACGGCACTTACCTTGCAAATAACGGCTTCTATTGGGATAGCGCAGCCAAATATGAATATGTGAAATCCGAATCAGTAAGTACAGGTAAACGTAAATACAATGCCTATACCCTTTCCACCGAAATCGGTCGCATTCATCAACTAGGTCAGGGCTGGACAGTAACGTCACAAATTCAAGCCGCATGGACAAGATTATCCGGTCAAAGCGATGAAGAACGTTTATCCGCCTTAACAGCCCGTGCCGGTGTGCGTGTGGCGAAAGCGATTGAGTTTAACGGCTGGAAACTTCAACCTTATGCTGAAGTGAACGGCATTACTACGCAAACCAACCAAAATGCGGTGCGTGTAAACCAATATCTGTTTGATGTGGCAGAAAGCAAAGGACGTATCCAAACTGCCTTGGGTATCAATGCGGCTGTGGGCAACCATAGCTTAGGCTTAGAAGGCTCCGTAACTAACGGTAAATATTTAGATCAACCGTATAAAGTACAAGCGATTTATCGTTATTATTGGTAATTTACTTCATCAAATAAACTTTATACATCACTTACTATGTGGAAAGAGGGCTGTATTTGGTTCTCTTTTTAAAGTACAAATCACAGGTTGACTTTTTATTTGTCAATTTTGTGCAAAAAATGGTCTTGTTCGGAGAATAAGTAACGATTACATTTTTTAATAAAAAAATGTATTGCTTTTCATAAAAAAATTTGTATATTCCTTCTAGTTCTGACGAACTGTTACATCTTTATAACAATATCTAATTATTGGAGTGAATCAATGAAAAAACTAACACAGCTTTCTTTACTGGCGCTAGCCGTTGCATCAGGCTCAGCTATGGCATCAACCAAAACTTTCGTTTACTGTTTAGAAGCGTCTCCTTCTTACTTTAGCCCTGCTTTCGGAACCGATGGCGCAACATTGGATGCAAGCGGTCGTACCATTTTCAATAAATTAACCGATTTTAAAGAAGGCGAAACAACAGTTATTCCTTCATTAGCAGAAAAATGGGATGTGTCTGAAGATGGTAAGACCTATACTTTCCATCTCCGTAAAGGTGTGAAATTCCATACAACCAAAGATTTCAAACCAAGCCGTGATTTCAATGCCGATGATGTTGTGTTCTCCTTTAATCGTCAGTTAGATCCGAATCACCCGTATCACAAAGTGTCAGGTGGCAATTATGAGTACTTTATCGGCATGGATATGCAAAATATCATTGATAAAGTTGAAAAAGTGGATGATTACACCGTTAAAATCAGCTTAAAAGCACCAAATGCTCCGTTCTTAGCCAACTTAGCCATGGATTTTGCGGCAATCTATTCGGCTGAATATGCAGATAAAATGTTAGCGGCGAAAACGCCGGAAAAATTAGATAGCAACCCGGTGGGTACAGGTCCGTTCCAATTTGTGGATTACCAAAAAGACTCTACAGTTCGTTATAAAGCCTTTGAAGATTACTGGGCGGGTAAAGCGAAAATTGACCGTTTAGTGTTCTCTATTACGCCGGATGCGTCTGTACGTTTAGCGAAATTACAAAAAGGCGAATGTCATGCAATGCCTTATCCAAACCCGGCGGATATTGCAAAATTAAAAGCCGATCCTAATATTGAAGTGTTAGAGAAATCGGGTTTAAACGTAGGATATTTAGCGTTAAATAATACGAAAGCTCCATTAGATAACCAAAAAGTACGTCAAGCATTGAACCATGCAATTAACAAAGAAGCGATTATTCAATCTGTGTATCAAGGTTTCGGTCAAGTCGCGAAAAATCCATTACCGCCAACAATGTGGAGTTATAACGACGATGTGAAAGATTACGAATACAGCCCTGAAAAAGCCAAAGCGTTGTTAAAAGAAGCTGGTTTTGAAAATGGCTTTGAAACGGAATTATGGGCAATGCCGGTATCTCGTCCGTATAACCCGAATGCACGCCGTATGGCGGAAATTATCCAAGACGATTGGAAAAAAGTCGGTGTGAATGCGAAAATCGTCAGCTACGAATGGGGTGAGTACTTAAAACGTTTACGCAACGGCGAAGCGGCAACTTCCATGATTGGTTGGACGGGCGACAATGGTGACCCGGACAACTTCTTAAACACCTTATTAAGCTGTTCTGCATTGGAAGCGGGCTCTAACTATGCGAAATTCTGTTACAAACCGTTTAACGATTTAGTGGTTCAAGCGGCTCAGGAAACGGATCAAGCAAAACGTACCGAGCTTTATAAACAAGCTCAGGTGATTTTCAAAGAGCAAGCGCCATGGGTTACTATCGCTCACTCAACAACCTACTTCCCAGTACGCAAAGAAGTGAAAGGTTATGTGGTCAGCCCGTTCGGTTTACATAACTTCTATTCAGTGGATTTAGCGAAATAGTTCCGGCTAATGCCTGTTTAGGCAATGTTGAAAGCGGTGAGATTTTGCAAAAAATTTGTAATATCTCACCGCTTGTAGTTAAAAATAGAGAATACTGAATGTTTCAATTTATTCTTAAACGTCTTTTGATGGTTATTCCAACCTTTATTGCGATAACCTTAATTACCTTTGCTCTCGTGCATTTAATCCCGGGCGATCCGATTGAGATCAGAATGGGTGAACGTGGTTTAACCCCCGAAGTTCACGCACAAATGATGGCACAGCTTGGCTTAGATCTTCCCTTACACGAACAATATTTTAATTATGTCAAAGGTGTATTTCAGGGGGATTTAGGTAATTCGTTTCGTAATAACGAACCTGTGTTAAAAGAATTCTTTACGTTATTTCCCGCAACGGTGGAATTAGCGTTTTTTGCATTATTATGGTCATTGATTGCCGGAATTTTGTTTGGCGTGATTGCAGCGGTGAAGAAAGAATCGTGGCTGTCCCACGCCATTTCCTCGATCTTTTTAACCGGCTACTCCATGCCGATTTTCTGGTGGGGCTTAATTTTAATTCTCTATGTTTCCACGCCGCTCGGTTTACCGGCATCAGGGCGTTTACCGGCAGAATATTGGATCGAAGCCGAAACCGGTTTTATGTTGATTGATACGTGGAATTCTGACGAACCGGGGGCATTTGTTGCAGCGATTAAATCGTTGATTTTACCTGCGATTGTACTTGGCACCATTCCATTAGCGATTATTACCCGTATGACTCGTTCTTCAATGTTGGAAGTGTTAGGCGAAGATTATATCCGCACCGCCAAAGCGAAGGGGTTAAACACAACACGTATTGTGATTATCCACGCTTTGCGTAATGCGTTAATTCCGGTGGTAACGGTGGTCGGTTTAATTGTGGGGCAATTGTTATCAGGGGCAGTTTTAACCGAAAACATTTTCTCTTGGCCGGGGATCGGTAAATGGATTATTGATGCGATTAACTCGCGTGATTACCCTGTGCTACAAGGTTCGGTGTTGATTATTGCTACCTTGATTATTTTAGTGAATTTAACCGTAGATTTAATTTACGGCGTGGTTAATCCACGGATTAGACATACATAAAAATACCTTATTTGTTGGAGTAATAAATGTCTTCTCAAGTAGAAACAACCTCACCAGCCCCACTAACGCCTTTACAAGAATTTTGGCTCTATTTCCGCCAAAATAAAGGGGCGGTGATTGGTTTAACTTTTATTGTGATTGTCGGGCTTGCCTGCATTTTTGCAGAGTTTGTCGCCCCTTTCGATCCTATTGTGCAAAACCGCAGTGCATTACTCTTGCCACCTGCGTGGTTTGACGGCGGTAATTCTGCCTATTTACTCGGCACGGACGACATTGGGCGTGATATTCTCTCTCGTATTATTTATGGTGCGAGATTATCGATTTTTATTGGTCTGTTGATCGTAGTGATGTCCTGTATTCTAGGTGTCATTTTAGGTTTATTGGCGGGTTATTACGGCGGCACTATTGATATCGTGATTATGCGTTTTGTCGATATTATGCTCGCTATTCCAAGCCTATTATTAACCATCGGCGTCGTTACAATTCTTGGTCCTTCGCTACTGAATGCGGCGATTGCAATTGCTGTGGTGTCTATTCCAAGCTATGTGCGTTTAACCCGTGCTTCTGTGTTAAGTGAAAAAAATCGTGATTATGTGACCGCTTCCCGTGTGGCTGGGGCTGGCGTATGGCGTTTGATGTTTATTGTGATTTTGCCAAACTGTTTAGCACCGCTGATTGTTCAGATGACAATGGGGATCTCTAATGCGATTTTAGAGCTTGCTGCACTTGGCTTCTTGGGTATCGGAGCGCAACCACCGACACCGGAACTCGGCACTATGCTCGCCGAATCTCGTGGCTTTATGCAATCGGCAAACTGGTTAGTGACCATCCCTGGTTTAGCAATTTTATCTCTCGTGCTTGCCTTTAACTTAATGGGTGACGGCTTGCGTGATGCACTTGATCCAAAATTAAAACAGTAAGGGGAACGAAATGGCATTATTAAAAGTAGATGAACTTTCCGTTCACTTTGGCGATAAAAAAGCCCCGTTTAGAGCGGTGGATCGAGTAAGTTATGAAGTCAATGAAGGCGAAGTGTTAGGCATTGTGGGCGAGTCAGGTTCAGGTAAATCGGTCAGTTCCCTTGCAATTATGGGGCTTATTGATTTCCCAGGGCGTGTAATGGCAAATTCGTTACGTTTCAACGGACATAATCTGCTTGATTTAAAACCGAAAGAGAAGCAGAAAATTGTCGGTGCTGATGTGGCGATGATTTTCCAAGATGCAATGACAAGCTTGAACCCAAGTTACACAGTGGGTTATCAAATTATGGAAGCCTTGAAAGTTCATCAAGGCGGTTCAAAAGCGTGGCGAAAAGAGCGTGCGATTGAATTATTAACGATGGTCGGCATTCCTGACCCAACATCTCGTTTAGATGTCTACCCCCACCAGCTTTCAGGCGGTATGAGCCAACGTGTGATGATCGCAATGGCGATTGCTTGTAATCCGAAATTATTGATTGCTGACGAACCGACAACAGCATTAGATGTCACTATTCAAGCACAGATTATTGATTTATTGCTTGAGTTGCAACGCAAAGAAAATATGGCGTTGATTTTGATTACTCACGATTTGGCTTTAGTCGCCGAGTCGGCTCACCGTATTATCGTGATGTATGCAGGGCAAGTGGTAGAAGAAGGCAAATCTGAACAGATTTTCAAATCACCGCTTCACCCTTATACCCAAGCGTTATTAAAAGCGTTGCCTGAGTTTGCGGAAGGCAAATCTCGCTTGCAGTCACTACCGGGTGTCGTACCGGGTAAATATGACCGTCCGCAAGGTTGCTTGCTCAACCCACGCTGTCCGTATGCAACGGATTTATGCCGACAAAAAGAGCCGGAACTACGCACGGTAAACGGCAGACAAGTGAAATGCCATACGCCGTTAAATGAAAGCGGATTGCCTGTTTCAATTTAAGATTATTGCTGGCGCGAGTGTCTCACTCGTGCCTTTCTACTCAATTTGGCACGAGTGAGACACTCGCGCCAGCGGTAGAAAAGGATAGAAAAAATGCAAAATATTAATCAAAACCCACCGCTTCTTAATGCGGTGGATCTCAAAAAATACTACCCTGTAAAAAAGGGAATGTTTAGCAAGCCGAAACTAGTAAAAGCGGTGGACGGCGTTTCTTTTACCCTTGAACGTGGCAAAACCCTTGCTGTGGTGGGCGAATCGGGCTGTGGTAAATCAACTTTAGGGCGTATGCTCACCATGATTGAACCACCAACAGAAGGGGAATTGTTCTACAACGGACAAAATTTCTTAGTTAGCGATAAGGAAACGGAAAAATTACGCCGTAAGAAAATCCAGATCGTTTTCCAAAACCCTTATGCATCGCTTAATCCACGTAAAAAAGTCGGGGCGATTTTAGAAGAACCCCTGCTTATTAATACCGAATTGTCTGCACAAGAGCGTAAGGCTCAAGTGTTGGAAATGATGGCAAAAGTGGGGTTAAAACCTGAATTTTACGACCGCTATCCACATATGTTTTCAGGCGGACAACGCCAACGTATTGCGATTGCCCGTGGTTTAATGCTGAAACCTGATATTGTGGTGGCAGATGAACCTGTGTCAGCCCTTGATGTATCTGTCCGTGCACAAGTATTAAACTTGATGATGGATTTACAAGAAGAACTTGGATTGTCTTATGTGTTTATCTCTCACGATTTATCGGTGGTAGAGCATATTGCCGATGAAGTGATGGTAATGTATTTAGGGCGTTGTGTAGAACAAGGCAACACCAAAGCGATCTTCGGCAACCCACGCCACCCTTACACCCAAGCCTTGCTATCAGCCACACCACGTTTGGAAGCGGAACATCGCCGTGAGCGGATTAAACTCACGGGCGAATTACCAAGCCCACTTAATCCGCCGAAAGGCTGTGCTTTCCACGCCCGTTGCCGTTTGGCGACAGAGCGTTGTAAACAAGAACGCCCAGAGCTAAAAAGCTATGAAAACGGCACAAAGATAGCCTGTTTTATGGTGGAATAATGTTTAGTTAAGAGATAATCCGCCTTTTGAGCAGGGCGGATCAACAAGCGGTGAGATCTTGTGAAAAATTTTCACCGAATCAGACCGCTTGTTTCTCTTTTTAATATTTCAGTGTAATAGACTAATTTGTCTACCATGCCTACTCCTCGGAAACCGCATTTTGAATGCCTTTTACCGGCAGCATTAAGATATCGCTGACTAAGCTCAGTGGAAAATCAATGATAGCAACGGGGCGGAGAAGACAACCAAATTCCCTGCATTCAGTCAATACATCAATATTCCGTTGAGTACCGCTGAAAGGTTTTTTACTTTCCATGGTTAATAACGTACCGCAGCCGCTGAGTAATAGAGGCAGGGTAAAGATAAACAAAAATTTTTTCATAAGGCTCCCCAAAAGGCACTTGTTTGTAATGAGTGCCGAACATAAACATATTAATAGATGCGTTTGGCACACGTTGAAAACGTGCGTGATCCGAATCGTCATATATAGGCTCTGATGGCGCTTGTTTGTAACGAGTGCCATCGGAGATGTTAGTTTGACTCATTTTTTAAATCTTTACGAAACGAGACCATTAACTGATCGATTTTAAAATTCTCTGTGTCGATAATCTCAAACTTATATTTATCGTACAGCACAAAATCGGTCTTTTTTGGCACTTTTCGTAGCATATACATCATAAAACCGCTGATGGTTTCGTAGTTTTCTTGATTTGGGAAGGATTCAATATCTAAGGCTCGCATCACATCTTCCAATGGCGTTGAACCATCAACCAGCCAAGAGTCTTCATCACGGCGAACAATCTGTTCTTCTTCGTTGGACACCAATTCGCCCATGACAATACTCATCACGTCGTTTAAGGTCACAATGCCCACAACTAACGCATATTCATTAATAATCACCGCAAAATCTTCACCTGACGATTTAAACAACTCCAACACTTCAAACAACGAAAGGGTATCAGGAATAAACAATGCCTTGCGTAACACTCGGCTATCGGTCAATTTCACGTTTTCTTCCTGCAAATAAAGCGTTAACAAGGTGTGAGATTCCACATAACCGAGAATTTTATCCAAACTGCCGTCGGTGATAATCAGCTTGGAATGGGAATTTTCTTTTAGTGTTTCAATGGTTTGCTGACGATTGAAGGATTTGTCCAAAAAGACGATATGTTCACGGATCGTCATGGTAGACGTCACCGTCCGTTGCTGCATATCGAAAATATTTTCGATCAAATAATGTTCCTGCGCCTTCAATACCCCCGCTTCCGCACCGGCATCGACAATCGCCACAATATCATCGGAGGTCATGGTATCTTCACGTACCGTCGGAATACGGAACAGGCGGAACAGGGCGTTGGCGAGCGGATCCAGCAGTAGCACGAACGGCTTAAACAGAATAATGCTGAACGACATCAGGTTTACCATTTTCATCGCGACTTTTTCGGGATTGGCAATTGCCAAGCGTTTCGGAATTAGATCGGAGAAAATGATAAAGGACACGGTGACTAGGGTGAACGAGATCCACGATGCTGCCGTTTCCAGCCAAGACGCTTGGCTGTATTGGGCTAAAACGCGGTGAATGTAAGGCGTGAGCGCGCCTTCACCGAACATCCCGCCCAGTACGGCAATGACGTTTTGGGCGATTTGCACTACGGTGATAAATTGCCCCGGTTCTTCTTGAAATTTCAAGACTTTTTGCGCTTTTTCATTGCCTTCATTGATGAAATTCTGCAATTTCAGCTTTCGTACCGACGCCAGTGAAATTTCACCCGCCGAAATAATGGCGCTGGCAATAACCAATAAAATAATAATTAAAATAGATTCCGATAATCCCATAATAAATATCTCACAAATAAGTTAAGCGGATTATAACAGAGGGGTGAAAAAAGCTCTAATCATCTATTTTCAGCACAAATAACAACATTTCATTGCAAAATAGCAACGGTACTCGCCCACGTTCCCACACCGGGACTTGCTGCTGTTGCCAAATTTTTTTCATCTCTTCATGCTGAGTACGGTTCAACAATTTCACTCGGCTGGGGCTTTGGAATTTTAATTCAAGAGGCTGATGGGCAAGGCTTTCCGGCAGACTAAAGTGTGCAGTCTTTGTAAAGCGTGTGTAGGTAATATGTCGATCATTTCGTTTGATCACACCTAATTCATCGGGCAGACTCACTTCCGCATAAGGCGTTAAGCTCGTGGAGAATAGGGGCTTAGGCAAATCTAGCGGTGTGACAAAAATATGCTCTTGATAGCGACGGATCATCTGTTTACCCAGTTGGATTTGGGGTGTCTTATCAGGCTTGGCTAAGATTAATCGGTGAATAATTTGCTCAAGCTGTACCATGCTTGGCATAGGCAGTTGACATTTTTCAAGCCATAAACGTACCAATGCTTGCTGTTTAGGGGCAGAAAATAGCTCAAATCCACGGATATCCAGCCTTTTTCGTGCTTCATCCATGCGCACTGCCAGCTCATGTTCCAACAGTTCTTCAATTAATTTTTGTTGTTCACGACAATGCTGAGCCGTTCGTGAAACCATTTGGCTAAATTGCTGCCATCGGCGGTTAAGCGGCGGTAATATCTCTTGGCGTAAGAAGTTACGCTCATAATTGGTATTTTGATTACTCTCATCTTCAACCCACATCAATCGGTGTTGTTCGGCGTAATCTAAAATTTCTTGCTTACTGATGGCTAAAAGCGGTCGGAAAATTACAAAATTTTGCAAAAAACTGACCGCTTGCATGGCGCCCAAACCTTTTACCCCACTCCCGCGTTTTAATGCGAGGAAAAAGGTTTCTACCTGATCGTCAAGATGATGAGCCGTAACCAATACTTCATTCGGGCGGATGGCTTGACCGATCGCCTGATAACGTGCATGGCGGGCTTGTGCTTCAACGCCCTGTTTCCCCTCAACCTTCACCTTTTTGATCAGCAACGGAATTTCTAATGTTTGACATAAGTTTTGGCAGAAACTCGCCCACGCATCGGCATTTGGGCTTAAGCCGTGATGAATATGAATAGCCCGTACATTCAGTTTTAACGACCGGCGGGATTGTGCTAAAAGCTGCAACAAAACGACCGAATCCACTCCGCCACTGAGCCCCAGCATAAAATCGGACTGAGTCGGGAGATATTGTTTAAGCTGTTGTTGAAAAGCTAAAAGCATTGAATGCTCCCAAAGTTATGGATTTGAGTGAGTTAGGGTTTCAATCAACTCCGCCACAAACGCCAAGCGATCTTCCGCCCGTTCCATTGGCTTGGTAAAGCGGAATTTCAACGGGCCATCAAATTTATAGACATTTTTATCTGCTTGGATCAGTTTTAAGAACTTCATCGGATCAGGCGTTGCGGTCGGCTTAAATTCAAGATAACCGCCGTTGATCCCTGCATCGACTTTTTTCAACTGTAACCCTTTTGCCAAATGGCGTAATTGGGTAATCTGGAACAGATTTTTCGTGGCTTCCGGCAGTAAACCGAAGCGGTCAATCAGCTCTATTTTCAGATCTTTTAAGGCTTCATCACTCTCTGCACTGGCAATGCGTTTGTAGAACGACAAACGCATATTCACATCAGGCAAATAATCATCAGGCAGTAACGCAGGCACGCGTAATTCAATCTCCACTTGTTGTTGGGTAATTTCGTCTAAAGTCGGTTCACGCCCTTCTTGCAAGGCTTTGACCGCATTTTCAAGCAATTCCATATAGAGTGAGAAACCTAAGCTCTCAATCTGTCCGCTCTGTTCACTGCCAAGTAATTCCCCTGCCCCACGAATTTCAAGATCGTGGGTCGCCAGCACAAAACCTGCCCCAAGATTGTCAATGCTACTCATCGCTTCAAGCCGTTGCTGTGCATCTTTGGTTAGCGTTTTTGGTGGTGGAGTCAGCATATAGGCATAGGCTTGGTGGTGCGAACGTCCAACTCGCCCACGCAGTTGGTGTAATTGTGCCAAACCGAATTTGTCCGCTCGTTCAATAATAATGGTATTGGCGGTCGGCACATCAATCCCTGTTTCAATAATGGTTGAGCAAACCAACAAATTAAAACGCTGGTGGTAGAAATCGGACATCACCCGTTCCAACTCACGTTCTCGCATCTGCCCGTGTCCGATCACTATGCGTGCTTCCGGCACTAGCTCAGCAAGTTGTTGAGCGGTATTTTCAATGGTTGCCACATCATTATGCAAATAATACACTTGTCCGCCACGCAGAATTTCACGCAAAATCGCTTCTTTGATTATCGTATCATCGCTTTGTCGCACAAAGGTTTTGATCGACAAACGGCGAGCCGGCGGACTGGCGATAATCGACAGATCTCGCATTCCGTTCAACGCCATATTGAGCGTTCTTGGAATTGGCGTTGCCGTGAGGGTGAGAATATCAATGTTGGCTCGCAGTTGCTTAATTCGCTCTTTTTGACGCACGCCGAAACGGTGTTCTTCGTCAATTACCAGCAAGCCAAGATCTTTGAACTGCACATCTTCTTGCAATAATTTATGCGTACCGACCAAAATATCGACCTTACCGTCCGCCACTTTTGCCAAAATCTCTTTCTGCTCTTTGGCGGTTTTGAAACGGGAAAGCACTTCGACATTGATTGGATAATTAGCAAAACGATCTTTAAAATTCTCAAAATGTTGCTGTGCCAACAAGGTTGTTGGGGCAAGGATCGCCACTTGTTTATGGTTCATCACCGCCAAGAAGGTCGCTCGCATCGCCACTTCGGTTTTACCAAAGCCGACATCGCCACACACAAGGCGATCCATCGCTTTCGGCAAGCACATGTCGCTAATCACCGCATTGATCGCCGTTTTCTGATCTTCGGTTTCTTCAAACGGGAAAGTGTTGCTAAATTGCACGAACGCATCACGATCATACTCGAACGCAAAACCTTTTTGTGCCTCGCGTTTCGCATAGACATCAAGCAATTCCGCCGCTACATCACGAATTTTCTCCGCCGCTTTTTGACGAGTTTTCGCCCAGGCTTCCGATCCCAGCTTATGTAACGGAGCATTTTCGTCCGTTCCGCCGATATAACGGCTAATCAAATGAAGCGACGCCACCGGCACATAAAGTTTGGCATCGTTGGCATAATGCAACACAAGATATTCCGCCTTAATACCGCCTGCATCAAGGGTAGTTAAACCGCCATAACGCCCCACGCCGTTTTCCAAATGCACCACCGCTTGCCCGATTTTCAGTTCGGCAAGGTTGCGGATCAAGGTATCAGGATTAACGGTTTTACGGCTTTTCTCTTGTCGGCGACTTTGCTGTACTTTCTCGCCTAACAGATCCGTTTCGCAAATTATCGCCAGTTTTTGACCGCTTGTTTCAATAATAAACCCTTGATCAAGCGGTGAAATTAGCAAAGAAATTAGTGAATTGATCTCAGCCAGTTGCTTCACTTGCTTTGGCTTGATATTTAGCGGTGCAAGTAGTTCCAGCAAGGTTTCCCGTCTGCCTTCCGTTTCCACCGAAAAGAGAATTTGCCCCTTGAATGTCTGCTGAAACTGTAAAAAAGAGGCAAAAGGCTCTTTTTGGTTGGATTGCACCGCAATGTCAGGCAACGGCTCAAGGTTGGCGTTCTGCTTCGCCGCCGAACTGCGAACTTTCTCGTTGGTTAAAGTTAAACGTGGATAGCCTTTTAGCTGTTGGTTAATCTGCTCGATATTGAACCAAAGCTGTTCAGGTGGAAGTAACGGTCGCATCGGATCGACACGGCGACTTTCATAACGTCTTGCGGTATCTTGTTGAAATTGCTCAGCTTTTTGCTGAATATCGGCAAAGGTGATAAACAACGTCTGTTCAGGCAGATACTCAAACAAGCTCGCCATTTGCTCAAAAAAGAGCGGTTGCCAGTATTCAATCCCTGCATTTAAAATGCCTTTGCTCACCTGCTGATAAATATGCTCTGGTTCACGGCGAATTTCACCAAATTGTTCACGGAATTTGCCACGAAAATACTCGATCCCGTTGCTATCTGTCGGGAACTCGTGGGCTGG
>JBGXMX010000046.1:0-12300 GCA_041809245.1 Glaesserella sp. | reverse complement strand
ATACGGTAGTAGAATTACTCAACCAAGGCAAAGAGATTGTGGTGTTGGATAATTTATCCAACTCCTCTGAAATTTCTTTGGAGCGAGTCAAGCAAATCACAGGCAAAGCGGTTCGCTTTTATCAAGGCGACATTTTAGACCGTGACATATTACGTCGAATTTTTGCAGAAAATCAGATCGACTCCGTTATTCATTTTGCAGGTTTAAAAGCGGTGGGAGAAAGTGTACGTGAGCCGTTACGCTATTACCAAAATAATGTCACCGGTTCTATCGTATTGGTCGAAGAGATGCTAAAAGCGAACGTCAATACCATTGTATTTAGTTCGTCGGCAACGGTATACGGCGATCCGCAAGAAATTCCGATTACCGAATCCTGCGTAGTGGGCGGCACAACCAATCCTTACGGCACATCAAAATATATGGTAGAGCGTATTTTAGAAGATACCGCTAAAGCCTTTCCACAATTTAGTGCGGTCGTACTACGCTATTTTAACCCGGTCGGCGCGCACGCAAGCGGCTTGATAGGCGAAGATCCGAACGGTATTCCGAATAACCTGTTACCTTACATCAGCCAAGTGGCGGTGGGGAAATTACAGCAGCTTTCCGTGTTTGGCAGCGACTACGAAACCCACGACGGCACAGGTGTACGTGATTATATTCACGTTGTCGATCTTGCTATCGGGCATTTAAAAGCGCTTGAAAAACATCAAGGCGATGCCGGTTTTCATGTCTATAACTTAGGCACAGGCACGGGCTATTCGGTGTTAGATATGGTAAAAGCCTTTGAACAGGCAAATAACATTCAGGTGCCTTATAAATTGGTCGATCGTCGCCCGGGCGATATTGCCGTGTGTTATTCAAATCCGCAAAAAGCCCTTGAGCAATTAGGCTGGAAAACACAACACGATCTCAATCAAATGATGAAAGATACATGGAACTGGCAAAAAAATAACCCGAACGGTTATAAGGGGTAGAAAATGAGCGAGCAAGCACAGGTTTCTCTTTGGCGGCAAATTTTTAGTTACAAAATGTTGCTCTGCGTCTTTACAGGGTTTACATCGGGCTTGCCGTTATATTTTATCTATCAGCTTATTCCCGCATGGCTACGTTCCGAACAGGTGGATTTAAAAACGATCGGCTTTTTTGCGATTGTCGGGTTGCCGTATACGTGGAAGTTTTTAGTCGCACCGCTGTTTGACCGCTATTATCCGAATTTTCTTGGGCGCCGTCGCAGTTGGATGTTTTTTACACAAGTGATCTTGCTGGGCTTGATCGCTTGTTTTGGCTTTTTCAATCCGACCGAAGATATCAAATCAGTGATGATGTTAGCGATTGCAGTGGCAGGGACCTCTGCGGTGCAAGATATTGTGGTGGACGCTTATCGTCGTGAGATCTTAAGCGATGAAGAGCTTGGCTTAGGAAACTCGATTCATATCAACGGCTATCGTATTGCCGGCTTAATTCCGGGCGGTTTGGCTCTGATTGTGTCGGACCATTACCCTTGGGAAACGGTATTCTTATTTACCGCACTATTTATGATTCCAGGGATTATTCTGAGCTTGTTCTTAGCCAAAGAGCCAAAAATTTTACAGGATAACCGCCATTTACCGTTTCACGAAGCCTTTGTGATTCCGTTTAAAGAGTTTTTCCAACGTAAAGGTTTATGGGCGGCAATCGGGACATTAACTTTTATGTTGCTCTATAACCTTGGCGACTCTTTTGCTGCCACCTTACAAAGTGCCTTTATTCTTGATATGGGCTTTAGTCGTACCGATTTGGGAACTGCCGTAAAAATCAATGGATTATGGGCTTCTATCGTGGCGGGTATGGTCGGCGGGGTGTTGATGTTACGCATCGGTGTTAATCGTTCTTTATGGATTTTCGGCGTGTTCCAAATGGTGATGTTGCTGGGGTTCGCTTGGCTTGCCAGCCACGGTAAGTTTGAAACCATTGGCACTTACGAGCGCTTTGCATTATCGGCGGTGATCATCGGTGAATATATCGGAATCGGTTTAGGCACAGCCTGTTTCGTAGCCTATATTTCCCGTGAAACCAATCCGCTTTATACCGCAACGCAATTTGCGATTTTTACCAGTTTAACCGCCATTCCGAGTAAATTAATTGGGGCGACGTCAGGGGCATTGGCAGAAAGTGTAGGCTTCTATCAGTTTTATTGGATCTGCTTCTTCTTAGCAATTCCGGGCATGCTCTGTTTATTTTGGGTTGCACCGTGGAATGAGAAAAAATCGGCATAATTATTTGATCACAAGCGGTCATTTACATAATTAAATTTGCAATTTAGAGGCGTAATCGGTAAGGTTAGCGTCTATTCTTTTGATGATTTACTTTTAAGAGGTTCTTATGAAAATTATTCTTTTAGGTGCACCGGGTGCGGGTAAAGGCACACAAGCGCAATTTATGATGAATAAATTCGGTATTCCGCAAATTTCGACGGGCGATATGTTCCGTGCCGCCATTAAAGAAGGTACGGAGTTAGGCAAGCAGGCGAAAGCGTTGATGGATGAAGGTAAATTAGTGCCGGACGAATTAACCGTAGCACTTGTTAAAGATCGTATTGCTCAACCGGATTGTGCCAACGGCTTCTTATTAGACGGCTTTCCACGCACCATTCCGCAAGCGGATGCGTTAAAAGAAGCCGGGGTGAAAATTGATTTCGTCTTAGAATTTGATGTTGCCGATGAAGTGATTGTTGAACGTATGAGCGGTCGTCGCGTTCACCAGCCTTCAGGTCGTACTTACCATGTCGTTTACAACCCGCCGAAAGTAGAAGGTAAAGATGATGTCACCGGTGAAGACTTAATTATTCGCCAAGATGACAAACCTGAAACGGTTCTAGATCGTTTAGCAATCTATCACAAACAAACCAAACCATTAATCGCTTACTATACGGCAGAAGCACAAGCGGGCAATACTCAGTATCACCGTTTAGACGGTACGCAGCCTGTTGAAGCGGTCAGTGCGGAATTAAATAAAATCTTAGGCTAAACGATTTTTAGCATACTAAGGTCTGGCTGAGGCTAGACCTTTTCTTTTTGAGTCAGGCAATTTATATGTTAGATATTGTGTTATTTGAACCGGAAATTCCGCAAAACAGCGGGAATATTATTCGTCTTTGCGCCAATTGCGGCTTTCGCTTACATATGATTGAGCCTTTCGGCTTTGCGTGGGACGATAAAAAATTACGCCGCTCGGGGCTGGATTATCACGAATTTGTCGATATCCAAAAATATCGCAATTTTGAAGATTTCTTACAGCGGGCGAATCCCAAACGCCTTTTTGCTTTAACCACCAAAGGTGAACCGAATCATAGCGATGTTCGTTATGAGTTAGGCGATTTTTTGATGTTCGGGCCGGAAAGCCGAGGTATTCCTAAACCGATTTTAGAAAGCCTGCCGATGTCACAACGTATTCGAATCCCGATGTGTAAGGATAGCCGTAGTATGAATTTATCTAACTCGGTGGCGGTGGTTGTGTACGAGGCATGGCGCCAATTCGGTTATCAAAATGCCGTGCCGAGACAAGCCATTTAAAAACAAATTGACGAATCAAAAAGAGTTGCTAGAATTCGCAGCTCTTTTTAATTTAAAAAGAATGTTCGGATGAAGATAGCTGGAGAGTGGGCGAATTAACCCCACACCGACGAGGTAAACTCTTTCAGGTGCGACAGCGAGGACAGCTATTGGACGAACCCTTGGAGAGATCCAATCTGCGAAGCAGAAAATGGACGCCGAAGGCGCAAACACAAAAGGTGTGAAACGCTCAGGCAAAAGGACAGGGGAGAAAAGAGATTCTTACAAGCGGTCGATTTTTGTAAAATTTTTGCAAAAAAAGAGCGCTTGTTATCGTTCCTTTTCTTTCCTTGTAAGTATTTTTTACGAGGAATCATCAATGTCAATCGACTCAACACTCAATTCAATTAACAATATCGTTTGGGGCCCGCCGCTACTGCTACTTGTTGCGGGTGTCGGTATTTATTTCACTTTAAAGCTGAAACTCCTTCAATTTGCTCACCTGCCACGTGCATTTAGCTATATTTTCAAAAAAGAAAAAGGGAACGACCAATCCGGTGATATTTCTGCGTTCGGTGCGCTGGCGACCGCATTAGCCGCCACTATCGGCACAGGTAATATTGTCGGTGTTGCGACTGCGATTCAAGCGGGCGGGCCGGGAGCCGTTTTTTGGATGTGGCTCATCGCCCTGTTCGGTATGGCGACCAAATATGCGGAATGCTTACTTGCGGTCAAGTTCCGTACACGTGATAAAGACGGTTTTATGACGGGCGGACCGATGTACTACATTGAATTGGGAATGGGGCAAAAATGGAAATGGATGGCAAAACTGTTTGCGGTATTCGGCATTATGGTAGCACTGGTTGGCGTGGGGACTTTCCCACAGGTAAACGGCATCACCAATGCCGTCAATGATACTTTTAGTATCCCGATTCCCGTTACGGCGATCATTTTAACCTTAGTTACAGCGGCAATTATTTTAGGCGGCGTGAAACGCATTTCTCAAATTTCAATGGTTGTCGTGCCGTTTATGGCGATTGCTTACGTGTTAGCCGCACTGTTTATTTTAGCCATTAACTTCGACAAAATCCCCGCAACCATTACGTTAATTGTTGAAGCGGCATTCAACCCCCAAGCGGCTTTGGGCGGGGCGGTTGGTTTTACGGTGTTAAAAGCCATTCAATCAGGTGTTGCTCGCGGTATTTTCTCAAATGAAGCGGGCTTGGGAAGTGCGCCTATTGCGGCGGCGGCAGCTCACACGAAAGAGCCGGTACGCCAAGGGCTGATCTCAATGACCGGTGTGTTTCTTGATACCATCATTGTCTGTTCCATGACTGGTCTTGTTATCGTGATGACAGGCGTTTGGAATGGACCTGTAGCCGGTGCCAGCTTAACCAATCTTGCTTTTGCTGAGGGTTTAGGTAGCTCAATTGGTGCCGTGATTGTCACCGTTAGCCTGATTTTTTTCGCCTATACGACCATTCTCGGCTGGTGTTATTACGGTGAGCGCTGTTTTGTGTACTTGACAAAGGGCAGAACCAAATGGATTAAAATTTATCGCACGGCTTTTATCGGCTTTATTGCGATGGCACCGTTTATTCACTTAAATACAATTTGGACGATTGCCGATATTGTCAACGGTTTAATGGCATTCCCGAACTTAGTTGCCTTAGTTGCACTGCGCCATGTGGTTATTGAAGAGACGAAAAGCTATTTTGAACGTTTGAAACAAGGCTTGGTTTAATCATACAAGCGGTCAAATTTTCAGAAAAATTTGTAAATCCCTCTTTCTCGCCAAATTCTATATTCATGGCGATAGGTCGGGCATTTATGCCCGACATTCCATGTATCGGAAAAATTTTACCAATCGCACGAATTTTAAGAAATTCTTAAGATTTACGCTGTCTAATAGCTCCGTTGAAGAGCCAACACCCTATTTCCATTTTTTTATTGAGATATTACCTATGAATACTCGCTATCCAACTCCGATGATCCTCATTCATTGGCTTGTCGCCCTGCTGGTGCTTACCGCTTATATTACAGGGGGCAACCCTGTACGCCACGGTTTTGAAGGGGAAATCCACGTGGCAAGCGGCATGGCAATTGCGCTGCTGTTTTTAATTCGTTTGCCGTTACGTTTGTTGTTTCAACGTAAGATTCCGTCCCATAATCTCCCTGCTTGGCAACACTATCCTGCGTTATTAGTTCACCTTGCGCTTTATGCGTGCATGATTTTATTGCCTTTAACCGGAATGTTGGCACTTTCTGAAAAAACCGAACAATATGTTGTATTTGGCATGCAATTACCGCTATTCAGTGGGTTTAGTTTGGGTGAATGGGAGGAATTGGAAGATATCGGTGAATTACACGAGTTGCTTGGTCAGGCTTTTATTGCTTTGGCAGGCGTGCATGCCGCAGCAGCCCTTGTCCACCACTTTATTTTCAAAGACGGTGTCTTAAAAAGTATGTTAATCCGCAAATAGCAGATACAGCCGGTGAAAAATGACTGAAACCGGCGAATAAAAGAGCTGTTTTCTCCTCACACCAGTATTTGCTATACTGCAAACCCCAGCCGTTTGGTTGGGATTTTTTTATCTTATGAGGAAAGTATCTTGGAATATCGTTATTACATTACAACGGCAATTGCCATTCTCTCGCTTCAATTCTTACTGTTTAATTTTTCACGTACAGTGAGTTGGCTTTTAAATTTATCCGCCAAAAGCCGTAAAATTGTGATGGTTTCAAGTTATATCGTTGCAAATACACTCATTATTTTACATGTAACCCGTACGTTGCACAGTTTCCGAACAGTCGCCTTAATGTTGGCATTATTGCTGTTTATCTTTTTTATCCGTGTGGTTTGTATTGCGGTTTACACTGTATTTAAGCGGGCGGTTGACCCTACCAAGCTCCACCAATGGCTGAGAATCGCCTATCTTCCGGCGTTGTTCGGCTTAATCGGATTTACTTTATATAACGCCTATATTCCTAAAGTCGAGCATTATCAGGTGACATTGAACAAACCGCTTGAAACACCGATTAAAATCGGCATGGCAAGCGATTTTCATCTTGGGAAACTCTTTGGCGGTAAGCAATTAGATAATTTAGCCGCTATTTTTGAACGGGAAAAAGTGGATCTTATTCTACTGCCCGGCGATATTATGGATGATAATGTCGAGGCGTATTTGGCTGAGAATATGCAGCCGAACCTGGAAAAATTAAAAGCGCCGCTCGGCGTATATGCAACCATGGGGAATCACGACCTGTTCGGCGCAGAAAAAGCGATTTATGACGAGTTAACCAAGGCGGGAATTCATGTTCTATGGGATCAAGCGGTTGAAATTGACGGAAAATTTGCAATTGTCGGACGTAACGATGAATTGGTAAAAACACGCCCAACCACCGAACAGTTACTCAAAGAGGTGAATACGAATTTACCGGTTTTCTTAATGGATCATCGTCCGACACAAATTGAAGAACATTCAAAATTACCGATTGATATTCAAGTCTCAGGGCATGCCCATAAAGGACAAATTTTCCCTGCGAATTTGATTACCTCATTGATTTACCGCTTAGATTACGGCTATGAGCAGATTGGCAACGGACACTTTTTCGTCACCTCCGGTTACGGCTTTTGGGGAATCCCAATGCGTTTAGGCTCGCAATCTGAAGTGATGATTATTGAAGTGAAAGGAAAGTAAATCGAGTCGGCACAAGAATTTTGCTTGCGCCGACTCTTTAAACTCGTGCCGAATACACCTTAAACTTATTTGATTTTGCCAACACTTGATGTCTGCCAAATGCCTTATCCAATAAATCGGGATAAGGTAAAAAAGCATTGGCGACAATACGTAGCTCACCACCACGATTAAGGTGTTGTTTGGCTTGTGTAATCAACTCTTCTACCGCACGATATGCCGTATCTACACCGTCGTGGAAAGGCGGGTTTGACACAATCAGATCAAAACGCCCGTCAATATGGGAAAAGACATCGCTTGCTACCACATCACCTTCAAGCTGATTTTCCGCCAGTGTTCGCTTGCTTGATTCCAACGCCATTGCGTGAATATCCGACATCGTCAGCTTGATTTTCGGGAATTGCTGTTTTAAGCACGCCCCAATCACCCCGGCCCCACAGCCAAGATCTAATACTTTCCCTTTCAATCCATCGGCTTTATTGAAGGTGGAAAGCAACAATTTAGAACCGTTATCCAACTCCGCCGAGCTGAATACCGCAGGTAAAGCAAACACATTGAGATTCTGCAAGCGGTACGATTTCCAGAATTTTTTGCAATCAAACTCAGGAACTTTTTCCAGCTTAAAATGGTACAACCCACAACGACGAGCAGAATCAATTTTGGCAATCTCACCAAACGGTTCAAGTAAGGTTTCCACCGAACGCACGCCGACACGGTTTTCACCTATCACCAATAATTCTTGACCAACTGGCGCAGTCGCCAACCATTGTAACAACTGAAATTGACACTCTTGCTTATTCTTCGTCCAGTAAAAGACGGCTAAGTCTGCTTGCTGATAACATTCCAAGCCAAATTCCACGTTATTATAATGGCGAGCATAATCAAAATAGCTACTGAACACCGCCACAGACTTTGCCATCAGTTGAATGAGTCCCGAAAAATCATCACGCACATCGCCAAATAACAACACATTTTTTTGCTCAAAGACGCTCAAGTGGCGTTCAAGCACTTCGCTTTCATTTGTAATCATTTATTTTATAAAACCT
The DNA here is from genome assembly GCA_041809245.1 of Glaesserella sp. Lineage (GTDB taxonomy): Bacteria > Pseudomonadota > Gammaproteobacteria > Enterobacterales > Pasteurellaceae > Glaesserella. The sequence goes on along the minus strand of JBGXMX010000046.1, from coordinate 4,026 downwards.
TTTTCCTTTTGATTAAACTGCTTGAATTAAAACATCAGCGGAGATATTCATTTTTTCGTGAATCTTACGAATCATTGCCAGCGATAGTGGCCGGGTTTTATTAAAAATTTCATACACTCGGTTAGGTTTTCCGATAATGCCGTCTAAATCCTTAATTGATAAGCCTTCTTGTTCCATTCTGAATTTAATTGCTTCAATCGGATCAGGCAATTCAATGTGGTGATGCTTGCTTTCGTAGCTCTCAATCAGCGTAACCATGACATCTAGAAAATCGCTTTCTTGCTCGGTCAATTCGTCTGCATTGTCAAAATAAGGCTCTACCATCTGTAAAGCCTGTAAGTAGTCATTTTCGGTTTTAATCGGTTTAATTTGCATTGTCGCCTCCTATTCAATCTCTACGGTTTCCGCATTGATTTTGTCATACTCTGAATGCGTACCAATGAATTTAATATATATCACCCCTAATTTATAAGCCACTGCAACGACAATGCGATAATCATTGCCCTTGATGTTACACACAATTCGATTATTTGAGAGAAAGCTGGCATTTCTGTACTGTGCCTTAATTTCTTGAGGTGTTTTCCAATTGGCATTTTTAACTTCGGCTAACCATGCCTTAAGTGGTTGCTCTGCATCACTATGCTTTGTATAGAATGCTATCATTTTAGCGGTTGAGATAACTCGCATTTCGTCCCCTCGGTTGTGGCTATAATTTTAGTCCCAATTTGGGAGTTTTTCAATATATGTTGCAAAAATTCATATTGCCTTAATCTACTGTAGCAAACTCATACTTTTTTTTTCGTTAAAACCAACACTTCACTCTCGATCGATAACATAAATTTCCACGTTTTCATGCAAAATAATTTCTGCATTTTACCGATTTTTGCTACTATTCCCCAACTTTTTATGAGGAAAAATGATGAATCGCCGTGATCTGCTTTTAACAGAAATGAATATACCCCAATGGGTACTTGTTAAACCACAAGTACTCAAAGGCGATGCACAAATTCGCTTGGCGGACAATATAAAGCTAGTGGTTGTCTGTGAAGAAGATCATCAACAGACAGGGTTATTTCAAGATGTTTTGCGGGCATTGCAATTAAATAGCGAGCAATATCAATGGATTAGCCTTGAACAAGCAATGCGTTTACAGTTCGATCATCAACCGATTTTCTGGCTGATTCAACCTGAAGAACAAGCGGTACGATTTGCAAAAAAATTTGCAAATCAGACCGCTTGGCGATGTGAATCTTGGCAAGATCTTTATCAATCCCAACAAAAACGTAAACTTTGGCAACAAATGCAATCTTTTTGCCCGCAATTTGAGGAAACTTTGTGATTACCCCCGTTTTAGAAAACGACTTCGACCGCCTTTTTGAGATCGAACAACAAGCCCATTTAGTGCCTTGGGCGAAAGGGACGCTGTTAAACAGCCAAGGCGAACGCTATTTGAATTTGAAATTATCCGTTGAAAATCGCATTGTTGCCTTTGCGATTTGTCAGTTTGTGCTTGATGAAGCGACGCTGTTTAATATCGCAGTCGATCCTGCCTATCAAGGCAAAGGCTACGGCAAGCAGCTGTTGCAAGCGTTGATCGCTCAGCTTCAACAAAAACAGATCACGACATTATGGCTTGAGGTACGAGCTTCAAACACGACAGCACAAAAACTTTACTCTTCACTAGGCTTTAATGAAGTGACGGTACGGAAAAATTACTACCCGACCCAAGATGGTGGGCGAGAGAATGCGGTGGTGATGGCGTTATATTTATAATGAGAAATATACCTCTCACTAAGTAACAAAAATGGATTTTGTGTAACTTATAACTATCACAAAATCCTTTTTCTGTTTATAATGCGTGATATTTTTTACCGTAGAGAATTTTTATGCAAATCGAACCGCTTATACTTCAAGCCCAGTAAGTTATGTATAGTCTATTTGCTAATCGCCAAACAAAACCATTTATAATAAAAAATACACAAATTACTAATGAAAGAGATCAAACAGGCTAGAGCCTCTAAAAGTAAAAAAACGTTAGATATTTATCAGCGTGCGGTTGTGCGAGATGAAATTGCTCGTAAACTACTGCTCAATGAGATGAGTTTAGGGCAAGCGTTGAAATATCTGCGTTTACATCTACTGGCGATGAAACAAGAGCGTTATGCGGAGATTGTCAAAGTTTCTCGCAAAACGTTATCTGATTTAGAAAATGATAAGGGCAATTACAGTATTGACATTATCAATCAGGTGTTACGCCCCTTTGAATTACAGCCCGGCGTGGTGCCAATGAACAAAACATTACTCAGACAAGTTTTAAATGAACAACCGGTCTGATTTTCTTAAAAATTAACAAGAGAACAAAATGAACGAATTAATCACCTTTGAAGAATTAGATTTAAGCCCTGAGCTGTTGCAAGCGTTGGAAAAAAAAGGCTATAAACGTCCAACCGCTATTCAGCAAGAAACCATTCCGCCTGCAATGGAAGGGAAAGATGTGTTGGGCTCTGCTCCGACAGGCACAGGAAAAACCGCTGCATTTTTGCTGCCGGCGTTACAACATTTGCTCGATCACCCACGCCGTAAGCCTGGTCCACCACGCATTTTAATTTTAACGCCGACCCGTGAATTAGCGATGCAAGTTGCAGAGCAAGCGGAAGAGTTGGCACAATTTACCAACTTGAAAATTGCCACCATTACGGGCGGTGTCGCTTATCAAAACCACGGCGAAGTGTTTAACACCAATCAAGATCTTGTGGTGGCGACACCTGGGCGTTTGCAACAGTATATTCAAGAAGAAAATTTTGATTGCCGTTCTGTCGAGATTTTAATTTTTGATGAAGCGGATCGTATGTTGCAAATGGGGTTCGGGCAAGATGCCGAAAAAATCGCAGCGGAAACCCGTTGGCGTAAATATACTTGGCTCTTTTCTGCCACCTTGGAAGGCGAATTGTTAGTCGATTTTGCTGAACGGATTTTAAATGATCCCGTTCAAATTGATGCAGAACCAAGTCGCCGTGAGCGTAAGAAAATTCAGCAGTGGTATTATCACGCAGATAATCTTGAACATAAAACCAAATTACTTGCCCGTTTGATAAGTGAATTTGAGATTGAGCGAAGCATTGTGTTTGTTCGTCGCCGTGAAAGTGTGCGAGAGCTAAGCGAAACGTTGCGTAAACGTGGTATTCGTTCGACTTATCTGGAAGGCGAAATGGCACAAACACAACGTAATCAAGCGATTGCCCGCTTAAAAGACGGCGTGGTAAATGTGTTGGTAGCAACGGACGTGGCAGCTCGTGGGATTGATATTGATGATGTCGATTTTGTGATTAACTTTGACCTGCCATATAGTGCGGATACTTATCTACACCGTATCGGGCGTACAGCTCGTGCAGGTAAAAAAGGTTCAGCGGTATCGTTAGTTGAAGCTCACGATTACAAACTACTTGGCAAAATTAAACGTTATACGGAAGAGCCGTTAAAACCGCGTATTATTGAAGGCTTAGAGCCACGCACCAAAGCCCCGAAAGATGGTGAAGTGAATACAGTGTCGAAAAAAGAGAAAGCACGGATTAAGAAAAAGAAAGAAGAGAAAAAAGAGAGCTTGAAGAAAAAAGTGAAAGTTCGTCATAAAGATACCAAAAATATTGGGAAAAGACGCAAACCCTCTACGCTAAGTGAGTAATCTGCAAGCGGTCTGATTTTGTTTAAAATTTGCAAATTTTTAATGAAAGAAGACCGCTTGTCGTTTTCAGATTCCCTATCCCCCCGATTTCAAGTAAAATAACCTACAATTTTTATCAGAAAAGGAATGTATATGTCCACGCAATTTGTTTACACGATGCATCGCGTTGGGAAAGTGGTTCCACCGAAGCGTCATATCTTAAAAAATATCTCATTAAGCTTCTTCCCCGGTGCGAAAATCGGGGTGCTTGGCTTAAACGGTGCGGGTAAGTCGACTTTATTACGCATTATGACCGTCGTGAGCTTGAATAATCGCTTCTAATTGAGCTTGTTCAGCCGCAAGTT
>JBGXMX010000045.1:0-8599 GCA_041809245.1 Glaesserella sp. | reverse complement strand
ATAGCGTTGAATATTATTTCTTATACCATGTTTGCGAATGTCGCTACTGTGGCAAAAATGACATTCTTTTGGTTCATAATTCAAAAAAGTGGCTTAAAGCCCGTAATATAAGGCTTTAAGCCACTTTTTAGCAACCATTTTTCTACTATGCCTTTTTAACGTGTGCTGAAACTCGGCATCAAATATTACAAAAGGCACTTGTTACAAACGAGCGCCATCATAGTTCAGTTGATTTACGGATGGTTGGTCATCAGTCTGAGGCAAACGAGAGGCTTGCTTTTTTGATATTTGTCTACTACACCACTATGACCTACTTTGCAAAGTGACGGGTATAAAAAAAGCACCTCACGGTGCTATCTGTTTATTTGCGGAATAAATGGTGCCCGAGGCCAGACTTGAACTGGCACGCCCCGAAAGGCGAGGGATTTTAAATCCCTTGCGTCTACCGATTCCGCCACTCGGGCAAAATGGAGCGGGAAACGAGGCTCGAACTCGCGACCCCGACCTTGGCAAGGTCGTGCTCTACCAACTGAGCTATTCCCGCAATTAAAAACGCTACTTGGCAGCAGCGTTTTGATGTCGGCTATTCTAAAGTTTTTTTATTTTGTGTCAAATAGAAATTGTTAAATTTCTTTTATTAGCTCAATTTTCATGCTTTAAGGTGAAATAACAGACGATTTGCTTTCCGGTTTTAATAAATACAGGCTGTTATTTGCCACGACCTTGAGTAATAAATCAATATTAGGGTGCTTATTAGGATTCTGTTTGGCATCCTCCACATGTTCGGCAAACCACATTAATCCCTGTTTTGCGCTTTCTGCATTAAGCTGATGATCAAACTGTAGCGCCAATGCGTGATATAACTTTAAAGAACCTAATTTACCTTCGACCGCCGGAATATGGTGAATAACCTCTGAGCCGTCTAAAACGGATAATCCTGACAGATGCTCAATCGCAGGAAAAGTCGCTAAATAATCTTTAAATTGCATAAAACTTCCTCTTACATACTAACTACTAAACATTCTGCGACACTTTTCGCATTCGATTGTGCTTTATTGGCAGCCGCTCTATCGCCTATAGGTCCGACAAACACACGATTCCATTCGGCATTGGTGACGATACGTGCGTTGTATCCTGCCATCGCAAGGCGGGCCTGCATATTTTCTGCCTGCGCTTTATTTTTAAATGCACCGCATTGTAATCCAAATTTGCCGGACGGTTTTTGTGCTTCCGCAACATTGGCTTTCGGTTGAGTTTGCGTTTGTTGAGCTTTTGCTTTTTCCGCCTCTTGCTGTTTTTTCACTTCGGTTTGCTGAACTTCCGGTGCTTTTTGAGCCACAGTCTCATCTTGGGGCGCAGTTTGTGCGGTAGTCGCAACTTCCGGCATTGTCGGTTGAGGTGCGGTCGTTTGTTCTAATCGACGGCGCTCTTCTTCCTGTCGTTTGAGAATTTGTTGTTCCTGCTCTTTGGTTAATTGTGAAAATTTCGAGTCTTTATCAACCGGTACTTCGCGGGTTTCTAAATCGCGAATATAGCTGTAAACCTCTTCCGGGCGGCTGGGTAACGTACTTTTGGCGGATGAGGTAGGAGTCGCCGAAGTCGGCGCCGCAGGCGCAGAACTTACCGGCGCTTGTTCTTTTAACAGCCATAAACCCGCCCCTGCTGCAACCAACAGCGAAATAATAAGGGCTAAAATAAGCGATGTTTTTTTGCCGGAACCTTTTTTAGATTTAGAGCGGGCATAATCACGACTTGGCACAATAACCTCTTGTTCAATAAAGATGAGTAATAGGAAATAAATATACTGAAAAATGCGGAGTTTGACTAGGGCGTGGTTTAATTTCCTTCAGCAAAGAAAAAACGAAGCGATCAATCTTGAACGATGTGCAAAAATTTGTTCAAAATTGACCGCTTGTTGTTCGACTGAGTCGATTAAGCTTTCGGCGCCCCGATTGGTAATACGGTACGACCAAAGCTTTCGTTAATAATTTCAGCTGCGGCTAAATAGAATGCCAATAATGCCGTTAATAAACCGAAATTACCACCAATGTGAGTAATTGCACTGTTATGTGTAAAATCACCTGCGGCTAATAAATAGAAGGTTACGGTTAACGACAGGAAAATGGCTTGTAATGCTCTTGGCTTAGTTAAAGTGCCGATAAACATCATCAGGGTAAATGTTCCCCACACGATTAAATACCAACCCACAAACTCCGGTGACACAGTCGAAGCAAAGAAAGTTTTTAATAATGCGAAAGACCACCAAAAAGCGCCGTAACTGGTAAAGGCAGTAAAACCGAAGGTGTTACCTTTTGAAAATTCAAACATTCCCGCAATCATTTGAGCGGTACCGCCAAAGGCAAATCCCATTGCAAGAACAAGTCCTACATTTTCGCCACCAAATGTGCCGTTGTTAATTAAACTTAATAACCATGTTGTAAGAGCAAATCCACATAAACCTAATGGGCCCGGATTTGCGGTTGTTGAGTGTTGAGCAGACATGAAAACCTCGAATAAATCAATGAAAAAATAAACTTCCCGAATCGGAAAGGCGGCGCAGTATAGCGATTTTATTCGCTTTTTTCCATGACAAGCGCTCAAAATAACGACTTTTTTTGCAAAACCTTCTTAAATTCGGCGTTTATGATCTCTCGTGAGTTTTCGGCTTAAAAAAGGTATAATTGCGTTCATGTTTGTATCAATGAGAAAAAAGAATGAAAAATATACCAATTCGATCCGAGGCTGAAATTGAGAAGCTGCGTGTAGCTTGTAAACTGGCTTCGGATGTTTTAGTGATGATTGAACCCCACGTGAAAGAAGGTGTCACCACCGGCGAGCTGGATCGTCTGTGTCATCAATATATTGAAGAAGTACAACAAGGTATTCCTGCATGTTTAGGTTACCACGGTTTTCCAAAGGCAACGTGCATTTCGTTAAATGAAGTGGTATGTCACGGCATTCCAAGCCATGATAAAAAGTTGAAAAAGGGCGATATTCTGAATATTGACGTTACGGTAATTAAAGACGGTTACTACGGCGATAATTCCAAAATGTATGTTGTGGGTGAGCCGAATGTGAAAGACAAACGTTTATTGGAAGTTACGCAAGAGTCGCTCTATATTGCATTACGCACGGTTAAACCGGGTATTCGTTTAAATCAGATTGGAAAAGTGATTCAGCAATATGTGGAAAAACAAGGGTTTTCCGTAGTCAGAGAATATTGCGGGCACGGCATTGGCGATCAATTCCACTGTGATCCTCAGGTGCTGCACTATTTTTCTGACGATGAGGGCGTTATCCTACAAGAAGGCATGGTGTTTACGATTGAACCGATGGTAAATGCGGGGAAAAAAGAGATTCGGTTAATGGCGGACGGATGGACTGTAAAAACCAAAGATCGCAGCCATTCCGCACAGTATGAACACCAAATCGTGATCACAAAAGACGGTTGTGAAATTATGACGATCCGTGATGAAGAAATAGCCTCAGGACGAATTCAGCGTGTGATGAAAAATAGCTAACAGCCTAAAACATTCGCCCCATAGCATTTACTATGGGGCGAATTGTTTATGTGCGTTTTTGCAATTTCGTCCAGTTATAATAACCGTAAAGGGAATTTAATAAATACGCCGAATACATAATGTACATAGACGGATTTTCTGCCCACAGAATGATAGAGAGGATATTTAACGCAATCCAAAGCAACCATTGCTCACGGTAGCGTAATAACATTAATGCTTGAGCAGCAACCACAATAATTGTAGTTAAGCCGTCTAATCCTGTTGAGCTTCCGCCAGCGGCATTTAGTGCTTGAACAAGTAATAATGTGCCGACGGTAATAAAGACAGCAAGGAAAATCCAGCCTTTTAGCGTCAACGATTTGGCGATAACCGCATCAGCCCCTTCGGCTTTTTGCATATTCTGTTTCCAAAGGAAATAACCAATAAACTGCGCTGGAATATAGACATAAAGTGTCGTGTTCATTTCACCTAGGAAGTTTGCGCCCCATGCAACATAAAAGTAACTGTAAGCAAAAATTAAACCGAAGAAATAGTTACTGATTTTTCCTTTACTCACAAAAACAACACAGATTAAACCTGAGATACCTGCAATCATGCCTAATAAGGAATCTGGCGAATAAATATAAACACCGACTTGTGCAGCAATAAAGAGAAAGAGCCAAATAACTTCAAACGGTTTCCAACCACTAAATAGCTCTTCTTTGATTTGACTAAGCAATAATGAATAGTTCATACAGACCTCATAAATGTGATATTAGATAGACCTATTCTACGCCTTATTAGCCAAAAATGTAAAATATAAATTACATTTATGCGATCTGGTTCACAAAATAAATTGAATCGTAAGATGGTGCTCGTTTGTAACGAAAGTCTATTGTAAATCGGGGAGTGTTAGACAAATTTAATGAGAGTATGCGGCACACGTTGAAAACGTGCGCCATCATGAGTTGTAGTTGAAAACTGCGCCATCAGGGGTTATAGATTATTTAATCGAATATCGATTAACATTTTATCGCCATCGCCCGCTTTTTCTTTCGCTTGCTCATAAGCACTTTTCGCTGCGGCTTTGTCACCTTTTGCGGCTAACAGATCGCCTGTTAATAACTGCTTACGGAAATCCCACGCGGTGTCTTTGATTTGAGAAAGTGTTGCTAATGCTGCATCAAACTCTTTTAGCTGATAATCCACTGCGGCAAGGCGAAAACGGATCACATTTTGTAATGTGGCATCCGTTGTCGAACCTAACGCCTGTGTTAATAACGTTTTTGTTGTCGCAAAATCGCCTTTATCTGCCGCTTGTTTTGCTTCTTCGAGTTGAGCAAATACTGCATAGCTTGAGTCTTTATTCTCCGCAATAAATTTTTGTACAAGCGGTGCGTTTTTCTCAGGATTTTGCAAATAGCTTTCCATCACTTGTTGATAGCTTGCTGATGTGGTTTGAGCTACTTCAATTTGATGTTTTTGCCAGTAGTTCCAGCCAAATGTTGCTGCTGCAACTAGAAAAATTGCCACAACAATCGGTGTGCCATTTTCTTTAAACCAGCTTTTTGCTTCTTCAAACTGCTGTTCTTCGGTTTTATTAAGATAATCGCTCATTTCTGCTCCCTATGCAAAACGTGTTGTTAATTCATTGATTAAATCAGCTTGGGCAACGGTTATTTGCTCCGCTTCGCCAAATAGGTCTTTTACTACCACTTTCTGCTCGGCGACTTCACTTTCACCTAATACTAAAGCAATTTTTGCCCCTGATTTATCGGCACGTTTGAATTGTTTTTTGAAATTCCCACCGCTTGTATGTAGCATTGTACGAAGCTGTGGAAACGCATTACGCAAGGTTTCAGCCAAGCGGAATGCCGCCGCCGTTGTGCCCTCGCCTGAATGCACCACATAAATATCAACCGCTCTTGGTAATTGCACATTCGGATTCACTTCTTGCATTAACAAGACTAAACGCTCCAAGCCCATTGCAAAACCAACACCTTCTGTTCCGCGTCCACCGAGTTGTGCAACTAAGCCATCATAACGACCACCGGCACAAACTGTACCTTGAGCACCTAATGCTGTGGTGACCCACTCAAATACGGTTTTATTGTAGTAGTCCAAACCACGCACTAATTTTTGATTGACTTCGTAGGCAATCCCCATTTCATCAAGAATGGCACAAAGTCTTGCAAAATGTGCTTTCGATTCGTCATCTAAAAAATCGTGAAGTTTTGGTGCATCATTTAATACCGCTTGCAACGCTTGATTTTTGGTATCCAAAATGCGTAATGGGTTGGTCGTTAAACGGCGTTCACTGTCAGGATCTTGCTTTAATACGTCTAAATGATTTTGTAAGAACGCAACCAAGGCTTCACGGTATCGAGTACGTACTTCTAATCCACCGATTGAGTTAAGCTGTAAAGTCACGTGTTCACGGATACCTAATTTTTCCCATAAACGAGCGGTTAGCACAATTAATTCCGCATCCGCTTCAGCATTTGGGATCCCGAAAATCTCGACGCCTGCTTGGTGAAATTGACGGTAACGACCTTTTTGCGGACGCTCATAGCGGAACATTGGACCGATATACCACAGACGCTGTTCTTGGTTGTAAATCCAACCGTGTTCAATCGCCGCACGCACGCAACCTGCCGTACCTTCAGGGCGAAGAGTAAAACTTTCGCCCGCTTCTTCGCTACGGGTAAAAGTAAACATCTCTTTCTCAACAATATCTGTCGCTTCACCGACACCACGTTTAAATAAGTCGGTAGATTCCATAATCGGACTACGCATTTCTGTGTAGCCGTAACTTGCAAAAGTATCACGGATATTGCTTTCAACCCATTGCCATAATGGTGTTTCAGTCGGAGAAAGATCATTCATACCGCGTAAAGCTTGAATTGTTTTTGACATGTTATTATTCCTAATTATTTTTCAATATTTGCAAAATTTTCGCTCAAACTGACCGCTTGTTGATTAATTTACCGCATTCTCACAAGCGATATTTTTCTGTAAGCAGTCAATATTATGTAAAGTCACATCTGAAATATTCATCAAGGCTTCTTCCGTTAAAAATGCTTGATGTCCTGTTAAAAGCACGTTGTGGCAAGAAGATAAACGGCGGAATACATCATCTAAAATCACTTCGTTTGATTTATCTTCAAAGAAAAGATCACGCTCGTTTTCATAAACGTCCATACCTAACGCACCGATTTTACGGCGTTTTAAAGCCTCAATCGCTTCAGGGGTATCAATCAATGAACCACGGCTGGTGTTGATGATCATCACGCCGTCTTTCATTTTGTCAAAGGCGGCTTTGTTCAATAAGTGATAATTTTCAGGGGTTGCAGGGCAATGTAGCGTAATCACATGAGAGCGAGCATAAAGCTCGTCAAGGCTAACATATTCCGCACCTAACTCTTCTGCTACCGGGTTTTTAAACGGATCGTAAGCCAAAATATGCATTCCGAAACCCTTTAAAATACGCATAGTTGCAATGCCGATTTTACCTGTTCCGATAACACCCACGGTACGATTATGCATATTAAATCCCGTTAAGCCTTCCAGTGAGAAGTTCGCTTCACGGGTACGCTGATAAGCACGGTGAATACGGCGGTTTAAGGTAAGCATCAAGCCGACCGTGTGTTCTGCAACCGCCTCCGGCGAGTATGCCGGCACACGAGCTACTTGAATACCAAGCTCTTTTGCCGCTTGAATATCCACATTGTTAAATCCGGCACAACGTAAAGCGATCATTTTCACGCCTGCTTTCGCCAATTTTTCCAGTACCGGACGGCTGCCGTCATCATTGACAAAAATACAGACGACATCACAGCCCTCTGCCATTTTTGCGGTACGCTCATTGAGCATAAAGTCGAAAAACTCTAAGTCAAAGCGATATTTGACATTAACCAATTCAAGGTATTTTCGATCATAATTTTTGGTACTAAAAATAGCGACTTTCATTGTGCTTTCCTTTCAAAATAAGAGATTAAAGTTGTGCGATTTCAATACGGTTATGCTGTTCTGCCACTCTGGCTCGGATTTTCGCTTCGAGCTGATCAATCAATTTATCATTGTCAAAACGCTCTTTTTGACGAACGCCATCGAGATAGAAACCGCTCATTTTATTTGAGCCTGTCACACCAAGATCGGACACCAACGCTTCACCCGGACCATTCACCACACAGCCGATAATGGATACGTCCATCGGTGTAATAATATCTTCTAAGCGTTGTTCAAGGGCATTAACCGTGCCGATCACATCAAACTCTTGACGCGAGCAAGTCGGACAAGCGATAAAGTTAATACCGCGCGAGCGAATACGCAGCGATTTTAAAATATCGAAACCGACTTTGATTTCTTCCACCGGATCCGCCGCTAATGAAACACGAAGCGTATCACCGATCCCTTCTGAAAGTAACAAACCTAAGCCGATAGCCGATTTCACTGCACCGGCTCTTGCACCACCTGCTTCCGTAATACCTAGATGGATCGGTTGTTTGATCGCTTTGGCGAGCAGACGGTAAGATTCGACGGCTAAAAAGACATCAGATGCTTTTACACTTACTTTAAACTGATCGAAATTAAGACGATCTAAGATCTCAACGTGGCGAAGTGCCGACTCTAACAGGGCTTCCGGGGTCGGTTCGCCGAATTTTTCTTGAATATCTTTTTCAAGAGAGCCTGCATTCACCCCGATACGAATCGGAATATTTTTATCTCTCGCACAGTCCACCACCGCACGAATACGTTCTTCCTTGCCGATATTGCCCGGGTTGATACGCAAGCAATCCACGCCATATTCCGCCACTTTCAACGCAATACGATAGTCAAAGTGAATATCCGCAACAAGCGGTACTTTTACCTGCTGTTTTATCAATTTAAAGGCTTCAGCTGCATCCATTGTCGGCACAGACACTCGCACAATATCCGCCCCGACACGCTCAAGAGCTTTGATTTGTGCCACAGTCGCTTCCACATCTGTGGTTCTTGTGTTCGTCATTGATTGAACGGCAATCGGCGCATCGCCCCCCACGGGTACGTTGCCGACATAAATTTTGGTCGATTGACGACGCTTACTAGGTGGTTCTTTT
>JBGXMX010000044.1:0-15744 GCA_041809245.1 Glaesserella sp. | reverse complement strand
GGTTCCTTTATGCTGATTATTCCGGAGCTTATTACAGATATTGTTGGGATTACAATAGTTATATTGATCTTATTTTTAAATATTTGTAAGAACAATGGTCGTATTTAATGCTACAAATTAATATTCTTATATTAATAAAATAAATCTGGAGTTTACAACGAAAAAAATGGCTAATACTTATCACTCTAATATTCGGACTTTCTGCCTGTTCCAGTTCCGACAATAAAGTTGAAATTAAGCAAGAGAAACTATACTCGTTTTTAATCGTACAAGATAAACTCTATGCTGTTGGAGAACATCATGATTATCAATTTGAACATGATTTGGTCGAAAAACTTGACAGTTTTTTGAAATCGCCTTATGAGAAATTTATCAGTGAAATTGAAATAAATTTAGATGTAAAACTAGGGGGTAGTACGGTTGAAGGTACTTACCGTGTTTATGTTGATATGTCTAAACAGACAAAATCACAACAACAAAAATTAATAGACGACTATGGCTTCGCACACTCTAATGGTAAACTCTACAAGTCTTATCGGGCAGAAGGTAAAGTGGTTAAGCTACAAAACCGCGATGAAATTTTACAAAAATATCGTTTCCAAAAACCGCTTGATGCCCGTTTAGTGTATAGCGGGGAGCTTTCTGAGGGAGCTGAAGTTGCATTAGCGATTTTAGTTATGCCGGTAACTATCCCATTGGCATTAGTAGTTGGAGTTGTTGCACTACCATTTCAACTCGTTTGCCTTGGTGGTTTGATTTGTGGCTACTAACCAAGTAGCTACAAGAATGGCATAGAATGGATTCTATGCCTTTTATCTATCTTAATTTTCTACTTTAGGAAGTTTATATAACTGATTTTTATATAAATAACCGCCTAATAACGCCGATTTGGCAACGTATTATCTTAGCTGCCGGCTCCTTTATGCTGATTATTCCGGAGCTGATAACCGATTTAGTCGGCATTACCATTGTCGCCCTGATTGTTTGGCTCAATTATCGTAAAGGTTAAGCACACAAACCGTTAAATTAGGCTTGTAAATACTATAATTTACAAGCCTTTTCATTTTATAATAAAGCAACATCCCCTATTTAAGAGAATACTATGCAAACACCATTTCTTGATCGTTACCGTCAACTGATTCAAATTCCGACCATCAGCAGTCTTGATGAAAAACACGATATTTCTAACAAAGCATTAATTGAATTACTTGCCTATTGGCTTAACGATTTAGGCTTTAAAACCGAAGTGATTGCTGTTGAAGGCAGCCGTAAAAAATACAATCTGCTTGCAACTTACGGCGAAGGCGAAGGCGGTTTACTGCTTGCCGGACATACGGATACCGTTCCTTATGATGAAGGTCGTTGGAATTTCAATCCATTTCAACTCACTGAAAAAGAAGGAAAATTCTACGGGCTTGGCACTGCCGATATGAAAGGCTTTTTTGCCTTTGTGGTAGATGCCGTTTCACAACTTGATTTGACTCAGCTGAGTAAGCCGCTACGAATTCTTGCCACCGCCGATGAAGAAACCACAATGTTAGGCGCAAGAACTTTCGCCCAACACGCTCATATTCGTCCTGATTGTGCCATTATCGGCGAACCGACATCCCTTAAACCTATTCGCGCCCACAAAGGACATATGGGAGAAGCGGTACGCATTATCGGGCAGTCAGGTCATTCCAGCGATCCGGACAAAGGCATTAATGCGATTGAAATTATGCATCAAGTCACAGGCAGTCTGATGAAAATGCGTGATGAATTGAAACAAAAATACCGCAACGAACTGTTTAAGGTACCTTATCCGACCATGAATTTCGGTAATATCCACGGCGGAGATGCGATTAACCGAATTTGTGCTTGTTGCGAACTCCAGCTTGATATGCGCCCATTACCGAATTTGGCGGTACAAGATTTAGAAGATCTGCTACGCCAACATCTTGCGCCACTCATTGAACAATGGGGAGACCGAATTCAAATCCAAGCTCTACACTCAGGCATCCCCGGTTATGAGTGCGAACATTCGGCTCAAGTGGTACAAGTGGTGGAAAAATTACTTGGTGAAAAATGCGATGCGGTCAACTACTGTACCGAAGCGCCGTTTATACAACAGCTATGCCCAACCTTAGTGCTAGGACCGGGTTCCATCGAACAAGCACACCAACCCGATGAGTTTTTAGACAGTCGTTTTATTGAACCGACCCGAGTGTTATTAACCAAATTAATTCACCACTTCTGCTAAGGCATAGCCGATAAACAAGCGGTCGAAAAATAAAGAATTTTTGCAAATTTTTCCGCAAAGCCGACCGCTTGCCACCGATTTGGAGCAATGATGTTTTTTGAATCCCTGCAATTTAGTTTGAGCGTGACCTTTCCTGCTATCTTTATGTTGATACTCGGAATGATTCTGCGCCGTAAGAAAATGGTTGACGACCATTTCTGCCTCGTTGCCTCCAAGTTAGTATTTAACATCGCCCTTCCGGCACTGCTTTTTATCAACATTGTCAAACATCCAGCCGATTACGGTAGCCAAATGTGGCTGATCAGTGCGGGATTTTTAGGTACGTTAACCGTCTATTTAAGTACAGAGTGGCTAGCTGCCCGTTATATTAGCGAACGTCAATATCGTGGTATCTTTGTACAGGGTTCGTTTCGAGCAAACAGCGGCATTTTAGGTTTGGCGCTCTGCATTAATGCCTATGGCACCTTGGCTATCGTACCGGCATCCGTCTATACGGCTTGTATTACGTTATTATTCAATGTGTTAGCGGTAATTACCCTCACCCGTTCGTTAACGGATGGAAACCTCAATTTTGTCAAACTGCTTCAATCCATTTTGAAAAATCCATTGATTATTTCCATTCTACTGGGCATTACCATCAGTAAATTGGCAGTGCCGATTCCGACCGCCTTACTGCGCACCGGAGACTATCTCGCCAATATTGCCCTACCGCTTGCCCTGATATGTGCCGGTGCCAGCCTTGATTTTAAACAGCTCAAACGTATCCAACAAACAGAAGACGGCAGTAACCAAGTTCGTACAATGTTGTTTTCAGCCACATTTATACGCTTAATCATTGCGCCGACAGTGATGGTGTTACTCGGCAAATGGGTGTTCCAACTCGAGCCTATGCTGATTGGCATTCTGTTTCTGATTTCTTCCACACCGGTGGCTGCGGCAAGTTATACTATGGTGCGCCATTTTGGCGGTGATGCGACGGCTGCGGCGAATCTCGTTGCACTAACAAATTTAGGCTCCATGTTCACCTCAAGTTTGGGTATTGTCGTTTTGAAATTATTGGGCTGGATGTAGGCGAAAAAAAAGCTCCCGATTGGGAGCTAAATCTTTTGATCTAATTCTAGGAGGTATGAATTACTGTTTTATAAAAGGAGACAAATAAAACAAGATCAAAAGCAAAAAACTAAAGGAGGAAATTGTTGATGGCTCCTCCTGCTGGACTTGAACCAGCGACATACGGATTAACAGTCCGCCGTTCTACCGACTGAACTAAGGAGGAACAAACAATGTGAAATATAAGCTAAACCGTTTTAGTCGTCAAATGCTTAAACTCAACTTTGCACTTCTTGAAAAAACACACTTTCAATTTAACCACATACCGGGCAATCGGCTTGTTTCGGCAACTTCATTTCTCTGACTGAAAAATGTAATCCGTCAATCATCAGCAATTTACCGGATAAACCTTGCCCGATATTAAGCAAGACTTTGATCGTCTCTAAGGCTTGCAGACTACCGATAACCCCCACAATCGGTGCAATTACTCCCGCCTCTACACAACTTAACACATTCTCGCCAAAAAGACGGCTGAGACAGTGATAGCAAGGTTCGTTTTCTTGATAAGTAAACAGGCTCACCTGCCCTTCAAAACGAATCGCAGAGCCTGAAATCAGCGGCACTTTAGCATTAAAACAAGCTTGATTGAGCTGATTGCGTACCGTAACGTTATCCGTACAGTCCAATACCACATCATAAGTTGTAACCAAATCATTCCACGCATCTTGATTTAACTGCCGGTCGATGTGATGAATCTCAATCAGCGGATTAATTTGCGCTAATCGCTGGCGGGCGGATTCCACTTTAAGCTGTCCGATATTGCTATCCGTATGCAAAATTTGACGCTGCAAATTCGACAGCGACACTCTATCAAAATCGACTAACGTTAAATGCCCGACACCGGCACCGGCTAAATATTGACTCGCCGCACAGCCCAAACCGCCCAACCCGACAATTAATGCCCGACTGGCTTTCAGTTTTTCCTGCCCGTCAAAATCAACACTTTTCAGCATAATTTGGCGGTTATAACGTAATGTTTCGTGATCGGTCAGTTCCATCTTATTTTAACAAGCTATTAAAAGGTTGAATTGTTACGGTTTCACCCACGGCAACATTGCCTCGCTCCTGTTCTAGCACAATAAAACAGTTGCTCTCATTAAAAGCACTGAAAATATGCGAACCCTGCATACCTACGGCACGGACAATGAGTTGTCCTTGTTCATTGATGGAGTAAAAACCACGTTGAAAATCTTGTCTGCCTATGGCTTTTTTCAGTGCTGTTGTGGTACAAGCGGTTAAATTCGGCGAAAAATTTGCAATTTTTTCGGCATTTACCCCCGCTAGTTTAAGCAGAGCCGGCTGAACTAGCTGATAAAAAGTCACCAATGCAGAAACAGGATTACCCGGTAAACCAAAGAACCACGCTTTTTCCAATTGACCGAATGCAAACGGCTTACCCGGTTTCATGGCAATTTTCCAAAAACTGATTTTACCCAATTTTTCCAGTACCGTTTTAGTAAAATCCGCCTCACCGACCGAAACGCCGCCACTGGTAATCAACACATCTGCCGATTGTTGCGCTTGGGTAAAAGTCTGTTCAAACAGCAGTGGATCATCCGGCAAAATACCGTAGTCAATAATCTCGCAGTTTAATTTTTCCAGCAACAAACGCACAGCAAAGCGATTGGTATCATAAATTTGCCCTTCTTGTAAGGATTCGCCCACGGAAACCAACTCATCGCCCGTAGATAAAATAGCTACTTTTATACGAGGGAAAACCGGTACTTGGCTGATGCCTAAAGAAGCTAATAGCGGTAATGAAGCGACATTATAATAGCCCCCTTTTTGCAACACTTCCGCACCTTGTTGAATATCTTCTCCAATACGGCGGATATTTTCACCCAATTTGGGCTGTTTATGAAAAGTCACTGAGCCATCGGCATTAAGTGTTACTTCTTCCTGCATCACTACCGCATCGGCTTGAGCAGGAATTTTTGCCCCTGTCATAATCCGGACACAACTTCCTACCGGCATTTCCCCCGTAAACGGATTACCCGCAAAAGCTTTACCGGCAATAGTTAATGTCATTGATTGATTTAAATCGGCACAACGCACCGCATAGCCGTCCATCGCAGAGTTATCAAAACTTGGCACATTAATCGGTGAAGTAATTGCTTGTGCGCAAATGCGGTTTGCGGCTTGTTCAAGAGAGATAAAATCGCATTGAGAAGGGGTTGGAAGCTGTCTTAGCATTTCATCAACCGCTTGAGCGAGAGGTAATAACGCCATACTGTGTCGCCTCATTTAAGATAGAAATAAAAATAACGTGGAAACCACGTTATTTTAAACGGATTAGAGAGTCTGAGCTTGAGAAATAAATTCTTTTAAGCCTAATAAAATATTATTAATTGCCACCGCAGAAAGAATCAGTCCCATTACACGACTAATAATTGCCGCCCCCGCATTACCGATTAAATGTTGAATACGGTTTGCAATTAAAAACAGAATATAGGTAATTAATAAGACTGAAAACATAATCGCTGTCGTAATTACCTGATCACCAATACTGTAACGGTGGTTATCAGTCAATAACACCACAGCCATCATCGCCCCCGGCGACGCAATGGAAGGTACTGCCAAAGGATAAACGGCTAACTCGCTTAAACTACTTTTCATTTTAATTTCTTGATCAGGCTTACTTTCACCGAAAATCATCGATAAAGCAAAAAGCAATAACACCAAACCGCCTGCAATTTGGAACGCTGAAAGCGGAATTTGCATCGCTTCAAGTAACCACTGTCCCATTATCAAGAAAAAGAGTAAAATCCCCGCCGAGATCAAAATGGCATTACGCGCAATTTTACGGCGGTCTTCGGGAGCTAGTCCGATGGTTTTGGCTAAATAAACCGGCACAGAGCCGATAGGGTCAATCACTGCCCATAACACCACGAATTGTACAACTAATGAATCGAACATTTTGCCCTCCTACTACAAATCAAATAAATTTAACATATGCAAACACATTTTGCATGATTTTCAACAATTTACCAAATTTATTTCATTATTTGAAAGGTTTATTTAACATTATGATCTTTTTTTCCGATTTAACCCTCAAACGCGGACAAACTCTGTTATTAGAACACGCCAATGCCACCATTCATACCGGACAAAAAGTCGGCTTGGTCGGTAAAAACGGCTGCGGGAAATCATCGCTGTTTGCTTTATTAAAACAAGAACTCAGTGCCGAAGGCGGTGAAGCCAAATATCCTGCCCAATGGTCTCTTGCATGGGTAAATCAAGAAACTCCTGCTCTTGATATCTCAGCCCTTGAGTATGTCATCCAAGGCGATCGTGAATATACCCAATTGATTCGACAACTGGAGCAAGCCAATGCGGACAATAATGGGAATTTAATCGCCACCTTGCACGCCAAACTAGATACTATTGATGCTTGGACAATTCAGTCTCGTGCCTCTACTCTACTACACGGTTTAGGCTTTAACACCGAACAGCTACAAAGCCCGCTCAAATCCTTTTCTGGTGGTTGGCGTATGCGTTTAAACCTTGCCCAAGCACTGATTTGCCGATCTGATCTGCTGTTGCTTGATGAACCGACCAACCACTTAGATCTTGATGCCGTTATTTGGCTTGAACGCTGGCTTAGTCAATATCGCGGAACCTTATTATTGATCTCTCACGATCGTGATTTTCTTGATCCGATCATTGATCGTGTATTTCATATCGAACAGCAAAAGATTTTCGACTACACAGGAAATTATTCTTCGTTTGAAATTCAACGAGCGACCAAATTGGCACAACAAAATGCCGCTTATCAGCAGCAACAGCAAAAAATCGCCCATTTACAAAAGTTTATCGACCGTTTCAAAGCCAAAGCGGCCAAAGCAAAACAAGCGCAAAGTAGGGTAAAAGCACTGGAAAAAATGGAATTAATCGCCCCCGCTTATGCCGATAGCCCTTTTTCGTTTGAGTTTCGTGAACCTTTGGCGATGCCGAATCCACTGTTAATGATGGATAAAGTCAGTGCGGGTTATGGTGAAAAAACCGTATTACAATCAGTGAAACTCAATTTAGTTCCCGGCTCTCGCATCGGCTTGCTTGGGCGTAACGGAGCGGGTAAATCAACCCTAATTAAACTATTAGCCGGTGAAATTCAAGCACAATCGGGGCATACCCAACTCGCTAAAGGCGTACAGCTTGGCTATTTCGCCCAACACCAACTGGACACATTACGTGCCGATGAAAGTGCCTTATGGCATTTGGCACGTCTTGCACCGGAGAAAACCGAACAAGAGTTACGCAACTACTTAGGCGGTTTTGCTTTTCAGGGCGATAAAATCAAGCAAGAGGTTTCTTCGTTTTCAGGCGGGGAAAAAGCACGCCTCGTGCTCGCCCTCATTGTATGGCAACGCCCCAATTTACTACTACTGGATGAACCGACCAACCACCTTGATCTTGATATGCGCCAAGCGCTAACCGAAGCGTTAACCCAATATGAAGGATCTTTGGTAATTGTGTCTCACGATCGCCATTTATTACGCAGCACAGTGAATGAATTCTACTTGGTTCATGATGGTAAAGTAGAAGAATTTAACGGAGATCTCGACGATTATCAAAAATGGCTGAATGAATTAAATACCCAACTTGAATTTGCAAAAAAATCTGAAAATCCGACCGCTTGTCAAACGGAAAACAGTGCGGCGAACCGTAAAGAGCAAAAACGCCTTGAAGCCGAGCTCCGCCAACAAGCCGCACCGTTACGCAAACAGCTGAGCCAACTTGAAAAAGCATTGGAAAAGCAAAGCGGCTACTTAGCGGAACTGGAAGAAATCTTAGCCTCTGAAGAAATCTATTCGGCTGAAAACAAAGCCCGATTAACCGACACCCTTGCCAAACAGGTCGAAGCTAAAAAGCAGTTGGAGGAAATTGAAATGCAGTGGCTAGAAACACAAGAAGCGTTGGAAACGCTACTGGCAAGTTAGGATGGGAAATTACTCTTTCATAAGACAAAAAGGTGGGATAAGCCCCACCTTATAATTATTTCAATCCTGTTAATGCCCGCTAACACTTTCTTTCTGACGACGTAAGTTTTCGCCATCATTCTTATGCAGGAAACTAATCGACCAAATCAATAAAATACTGATGGCTGCGGTGCTAAAAAAGGTATAACTAAAAGCTTGCTGTAACTGCTCCAGTGTTGATTCGCCAAAAGATTGGCGGTATAAACTTAAAATGACCGCCGCCACCGCCACACCGATACCACTGCCGATTTGTTGTACCATACTCAACATGGTCGCCCCTGTCCCCGAGTTCTCCGGGGTCAAATCTCCGACACATAAGGTATTAATTGAAGTAAACATCAAAGAGGTAATCGCACCGTAGCTCATGATGACCAAGACAGCGAGCGATATTGAACTATCTTTATCCAGCATACCCATGGCTGCCGTAGATATTCCCGTAATCAGAGAAGCGGCAAGCAACGTATTTTTATAACCAAAACGGTTTAAAATCGGTGTCGCTAACATTTTGACAAAAATAGAGCTAAGCGCTAACGGCGCAAGCATCCAGCCCGCCATTTCCGCACTATAATGAAAAGAAACCTGCAACATAATCGGCAATAAAAACGGCACGGAAAAGCTCACCAAACGGAATAATAAATTGGCAAAAAGCCCGATACGAAAAGTGCGGATTCGGAACATTTCGAGCGGAAATAACGGATTTTCGGCTCTTTTGGCGTGATATACATATCCGATTGTGACAATAGCGCCTAGGGTGATAATCATCAACGCCGGCGTCATCTCCTGTAAACTGAGCGAAAGGCGCTCCAATCCGTAAGTAAATGCAACCAGACCGAAAGCCAACAAGACGAATCCTAGACCGTCCAACGGCTTCGATTCTCCTTTCACATTCGGCATAAAACGATTTGAAGCCCAAAGCCCGACTAATCCCATCGGTACATTCACCCAAAAGATCCAGTACCATGAGGTATGTGTCACCAGCCAACCGCCGACAATCGGCCCCATCACCGGCCCGATTAACCCTGCCATGGCAATCAGATTCCAAATAGGCAACAACTCAGATTTGGGTACGACTCGAAGAATGGTTAAACGGGCAACAGGCATCATAAAAGCACCGCCAACGCCCTGTATAATTCTAGACACCACTAACATCGTTAAAGAACTTGATAGGGCACAAGCAATCGATCCGAAAACAAATAACACCACAGAAAACCGAAATAGCGTTAATGAGCCGAATCTGTCAGAAAGCCAAGCCGTTAACGGAATAAAGGTGGCGACGCTCAGTGCATAACTGATAATCGCCATTTGCATTTCAAGCGGAGATTCATTCAGACTTTCAGAAATAGCCGGCAGTGCGGTATTTAAAATCGTTGAATCTAACAGTAGCATAAAAAAGGCGGTGGCAGCCGTCCATGCTAAGCCTCGATAATTTGTCTGCTCTGTCATATGCACCTCGTCAGAATTGCAAAATTTTCTGAAAATCCGACCGCTTGTAGAAAATATTAGGCGTTGATGTGATAGAAAGGCAAACAGCCGGTTGCCCTTCTACAAATAATTAAGATCTGACTGCGATCGCCTCAATTTCGATACCGACGTCTTTCGGTAAACGAGCGACTTCGACACAAGAACGAGCCGGGAAAGCCGGGTGTTCGTTTTCTCGGAAAAAGGCTTCGTATTCCGCATTAACTGTCGCAAAGTCATTTAAGTCTTTAACAAAAACGGTAGTTTTTACAATATCTGCAACTTCCAATCCGGCTTGAGCCAAAATCGCTTTGACATTTTCAAGGGATTGACGGGTTTGGCGGGCGATATCCGTTGGAATTTCACCTGTTTTTGGGTTCACCGGAATTTGTCCTGAAGTTAATACCCAACTCCCCAAATCCACAGCTTGTACATAAGGCCCGATTGCTTTTGGGGCGTAATCAGTGTGTACGACATTAGCCATAAAATGCTCCTTTTAAACGAATGATAGAGAGGTTGAGAGTTTGAAAGGTTTTTTGTCGTTTGTAAATAGCCTATAATGATTTGCAAATTTTTTTGATTATTTGACCGCTTGTAAGGAGTGTTATGAGTCTTAATGTGACTGAAATCGTGTTACACCAACTGCACCAAACCGACGGTGAATCACCGCAGTTAAACACGGTACTAAGAGAAAATCTATTGGCAATTACGCCTGAAGTAGAACAGATGATGTTGCAGCTGCATCAAGCCTATCAAACCAAAGCCAAAGCTTACGGCATTTTCCAAACCGAGTCCGTTTTTGCCCAACAGCTTAACCGTTTGCTAGAAGGCGAGACGGATTTTCTCCCCTTTAGCCATAGCAGCGCCAAAATGTTGGCAACGGAATTAGCCAAATATCCTTTTGCTGCAGGCGGGACTTTTATTTTATGTCGCTATAACTTTTTAGCGACCGACTATCTTTTTATCGCCTTGATTGATAGCCGTGCTTCCATGTTGGTGGATGAGCAACTTGAGGTAAAACGCACCGAATATCTTGATATCGCCCAGTATGATATTGCATGCCGTATCAACCTGACCGAGTTAAAGCTCAATGCACAGTCAAACCGTTATTTAACTTTTATTAAGGGTAGAGTCGGGCGAAAAGTCGCTGATTTCTTTATGGATTTTTTAAGTGCCGAAGAAGGGTTAAACCCGCAATTACAAAATCAAACATTGCTTCAAGCAGTCAGTGATTATTGCGAACAAGCAGAGCTTGACGGCAACCAAACCCAAGCGGTTAAAAAACAAGCGTTCGATTACTGTAAAGGACAAATCAATGCCGGCGAAGAAATTGAATTGCAAGCACTCGCTCATGCTTTACCAACGCTTAACGAGCAAGATTTTGCCGAATTTGCCGAGTCTCAAGAATATGGTTTGGAAGAAAGTATTCCGCCGGTACGTAATGCACTGAAGACCCTAACCAAATATTCCGGCTCAGGAAAAGGGGTCAGTTTAAGTTTTGATGCAGAATTATTAAACCAACGCATTATTTGGGATGAACTAAATGATAGTTTGACTATCAAAGGATTGCCCGCTAATTTACGCGATCAGTTAATGCGTAATAAATAATGGTTTTTTTAAGGCGGTTTCGGTATGATCGCCACAGTTTTTCGCTATGAAGGTATGACTATGAAAATGAAATCTCTTGTTGCAATTTTACTTCTCGCCCTTGGTGTGAGTGCCTGTTCTACCGTTAAAAAAGTGGTATATCGTATTGATGTGCCACAAGGCAACTATCTTGAACAAGATCAGATCGCCCAGCTTCAAGTGGGAATGAACCACGAACAAGTGATCTACTTACTCGGTGCGCCGGTATTACGTAATTCTTTTGCGTCAAACCGTTGGGATTATGTGTTTATCAAACGTGAAGGTCATAACGACCCGGTTCAACATACATTACAGGTCTATTTTGACCAGCGTGGAATCGTCACCGATATTAAATTAGATAAACCGTTAGACGGTAATCAATAATCGGGAAGAGAAAATGGCTAGTCTGGAAACTAGCCATTTTTACTTTTTAGCGTAAAAATGCAGGAATTTTACTTTCGTACTCGGCGATCTTCGCTTCGTGCTGCAGCGTTAAGCCGATATTGTCTAAACCGTTTAACAAACAGTGACGACGGAAGCTGTCGATTTCAAAATGGTAGATTTTACCATTTGCCGAAACCGTTTGAGCTTCTAAATCGACGGTAATAGTTGCACCTTCATTGGCTTCGACATATTTGAAAAGTTCATCAACTTCTTCTTCGCTTAAACGCACTGGTAACATTTGGTTGTTTAAACTGTTACCATAGAAAATATCGGCAAAACTTGGGGCGATAATGGCTCGAATGCCGTAATCATCTAACGCCCAAGGTGCGTGTTCACGGGAAGAACCACAACCAAAGTTTTCACGAGCCAATAAAATACTTGCCCCTTGATAACGTGGGAAATTCAGCACGAAATCAGGATTTGGCTGTTTACCTTCATCATCTAAGAAACGCCATTCGTGGAATAAGTGAGCGCCAAAGCCGACACGGGTCACTTTTTGTAAGAACTGCTTTGGAATAATTGCATCGGTATCGACGTGCGAAGCATCAAGCGGAACTGCTAAACCAGTATGTTGTTTAAATTCTTTTGCCATTTTCTTATTCCTTAGTGTAATTCTACGTTGCGAATATCGACGAATTTACCGTGAACAGCTGCCGCAGCCGCCATTGCAGGGCTAACCAAGTGAGTACGTCCGCCACGACCTTGACGACCTTCAAAGTTACGGTTACTGGTTGAAGCACAGCGTTCGCCCGGTTCCAAACGGTCGTTGTTCATTGCCAAACACATTGAGCAACCTGGTTGTCGCCACTCAAAACCAGCTTCAATAAAGATTTTATCTAAGCCTTCTTTTTCCGCTTGTTCACGCACTAAGCCTGAACCCGGTACCACTAAGGCTTGCACACCGTCAGCAACTTTACGCCCTTTCGCCACAGCGGCTGCTGCACGCAAATCTTCAATACGAGAGTTGGTGCAAGAACCGATAAACACTTTGTCGATAGCCACATCAGTCAATTTAATACTGTGCGGTAAGCCCATATAAGCTAAGGCTTTTTCCGCCGATTGACGCTCAATCGGATCTGCCATATCCGCAGGGTTTGGGATCGTTTCATTGATACCGATAACGTGTCCTGGGTTGGTTCCCCAAGTCACTTGTGGCTCAATCTCGCTGGCTTCTAAAGTGACCACCGTATCAAATTCTGCCCCTTCGTCTGTGTGCAAGGTTTTCCAATAGGCAACGGCGTCGTCCCAATCTTTGCCTTTGGGTGCGGACGGACGACCTTTTAAATAAGCAAAAGTCGTTTCATCTGGTGCAATTAAACCTGATTTTGCACCAAGCTCAATCGCCATATTACACACGGTCATACGACCTTCCATCGATAAATCACGGATCGCTTCACCACAAAACTCAACAACGTGTCCTGTACCACCAGCCATCGTGGTTTTGCCAATAATCGCAAGCACAATATCTTTCGCCGTAATCCCTTCACGCACTTTGCCACGCACTTCGATTTTCATTTTTTTCGCACGCGCTTGTTTTACTGTTTGAGTTGCAAGAACGTGCTCAACTTCTGATGTGCCGATACCAAACGCCAAAGCACCAAATGCACCGTGTGTCGCCGTATGAGAGTCGCCACAAACAATGGTCATACCCGGAAGGGTTAAACCCTGCTCAGGCCCCATAACGTGCACAATCCCTTGATTAATATGGTTAATGTCATAAAGGGTTACGCCAAACTGCTCGGTATTTTTTGCCAGCTCAACCATCTGAATACGCCCCATTTCGCCTGAACCGCCTAAATCACGGCTATCGGTAGGCACGTTATGATCCATGGTTGCCACCGTTTTGGTTGGCTGACGAACTTCACGCCCCATCGCACGCAAACCGTCAAAGGCTTGTGGTGAAGTCACTTCATGGACTAAATGGCGATTGATATAAATTAGAGGAGTTTCACCTTCAGCTTCGTGAACAACGTGAGCATCAAATAATTTTTCGTATAAGGTTTTTTTCATAAGTCCAACTCTCAATTCAAGGTGATACAAGCGGTAGGATTTGCAAAATTTTTTGCAAATCCTACCGCTTGTAAAGGAATGGCAAGGAATATAACTGCACTCCGATTAAAAGTAAAACGCTATTTTTGCGCTAAAATAAGATTTTATTCTGCCAAATAAGTAAAAAATCAGCGAATACATCTATATGACAGAAAGTTATTCTGTACTTCATCTTATTTTTAGTAATTTATCCAGTAAAAACCATTGGTTTAGGTATTTTTACTTTGTAGACCTTTACAGGATAAAAAGTAGTAGCAGGCAACCCCAATGATAATACAAGCCGCCATGGTATAAAGCATCGGACGCTCACTTGTGAGCGGAACATGGGATAAAGCTGCTCCAACCAATGAACCGATACCAAATCGTGCAGTTCCCGCAACGGCATTTGCTGTACCTGCCATTTGCGGATAACGGTCTAAAATTGCGGCGGAAGCGTTACTCCCTACGGTAGAAATCATGCCAGAGAATATTGCCACACCAATCGCCATTGACCATAATCCTAACTGTAATGTCGCAGAAACAGCTAACCAAATACCTGCTAAAAGCTGGATAGCCAAACCGATTTGCAGCATTCGTTCAGATCCGACTTTCATCACCAAACGCCCGTTAATGTAGGTCATCACAATCATGACGCTGATGTTTAGCATAAAAAAGTAACCGAAATGCTCTGAAGAAACGCCATACAATCCAATATAGACTAAAGATCCGGATGTTAAAAAGCTAAACATTCCCGCAAAAGACAATCCACCGACTAATACATAACCCAAAGTTGCCTTATGGGAGATGAGTGCCGCAAAGTTTTTGAGCACTTTCGTAAAATTAAGCGGTAATCGATTTTCAGGGGTTAAGGTTTCGGGCACTTTAAGAGCTACCAAACAGGCGCAGACAATCCCCATCACCATCAACAGATAAAAAATCGAATGCCAATGGAACCACTTCGCCAAGTATCCGCCCATAATCGGCGCAACCAGTGGAGCAAGCATGGTGATAATCATCACAGTCGACATCAAGCGGGCAAACTGGTTGCGATCGAATAAATCACGCACTAATGCCCCCAGTACAACCGCCGGAGCAGCGCCGAACAGCCCTTGTACCAAACGTAACAGATAAAAACTGTCGATATCAATTACCGCAGTTAAAAAGAATGAGGCAACGGCGCCGCCGGATAAACCTAAAAGAATAATCGGCTTACGTCCGAAACTATCGGCAATCGGCCCCCAAAACAGTTGACCGAGCGCAAAACCCGCCGTAAAAATCGCCAATGTGGTCTGTATCTTTTCTTGTGAGACATTGAGATCTTTGGCGATATCTAAAAAAGAGGGGAGATACATATCAATTGCCAACGGCGGCAACATTGAAAGCAGCCCTAAGATAATAACGAATAAAGCGTTTGGTCGGACATTTTTTTGCATATCAATTCACTTTAATGGAGGAATACAAGCGGTCAGCGCTTGCAAATTTTCTGCAAAAACCGACCGCTTGTGTTTATTTTACTTCACGAATCATAATTTCTGATGGGATCACGCTACCTTGCCAGTAAAGCTCGGAAGCGACTTTTGCCGCAAGGGCTAAGTAGGCTTGGCTAATCTCATCTTCCGGTGCGGCAACTACTGTCGGTACGCCGTTATCCAAATCTTCACGTAAACGGATATGTAACGGCATTTGCCCTAATACTTGAGTGTGATATTTTTCCGCTACCTTAGCCGCACCGCCCGTACCAAAAATATGTTCATGGTGACCGCAATTGGCGCAGATATGCTCGCTCATATTCTCAATAATACCTAGCACCGGCACTGAAACACGCTCAAACATAGAGATACCTTTAATCGCATCTAACAG
>JBGXMX010000043.1:0-45690 GCA_041809245.1 Glaesserella sp. | reverse complement strand
TGTTTAGCATAAATTCCAATATCTTCATATTTTAACATTTCAGTGCTTTCAAGCTTTCCAATATAATCAGAAAAATCTAAATCAATTTCTAAACCTTTAAAATAATTATAGTAATTCTCTAATTCTTTATCTTTATTATTTATTATATGTATATTAAACGTATCCTTTAAATGACGATCTAAATATCTATAATGGAGAGCTGTAATTTCTTTAATTTCCTCTCTAATAAGATTGTTTATCCATATTCTTCTTGTGTAAATTGCTGCAAAAACAGCAGCAATTGCACCAACCCAACTTGCCCATTGCACGTCTTTTAGTGAGAGATAATTAAGCACTTCCAAACTCAGTACTAAAGCAATAATGAGGAATAATAGAATAAAGGGAATGCTTATTACCAATACAAGAAGAAAATAAATTGTTGATGTAAATATTTCCTTATAATCTCTCATTAAATATATCCATCAAGCATATTTATTTACGATTTCATTTAAAATACAACATCTCGTATATACTAAATCATCAAATTCAAGTTGATGACCAGACGCTCTAATAATTGAAGGCCATATGGTATGATCTAAATATTGGGTAATTTCATTAAAATTATTTTCAAAACTTCCCCAATCAATATTTTTATCAAATTTTCCTATATCTTTTAAATATTTAATACTTATTTCATTTCCTAGATGCATTGCACCTAATTCATTAGAAATAAAATCTTTAGCGAGTTCCATATTATTACCAATAATGGAAAATATATGACGAGAAACTAAATATATTAGTTCTCCTGCTTGCTTTTCTGAATCTAAAATAACCTTTGTAAAAGCTAATTCTGTATTTTTAGCAAAAATCTCTCTTTGTGGCGGTAAATTAGGATCGCCACTTGCCATGATTTCATCTACTTCATTCATAAAAACTAAGAAATTATCACAGCGAGTATGTCCTGCATTTTTAGCTTCTTGGAACAATTTTCTAGCTAGTTTGAAGTCAGGATAATCTCCTAATCCATTGAACAGCATAAGAGCCAAATTATATTTAGCAGAGATATGTCCAAAAGAAGCCGCTTTTTTAAAATGATTAAGAGCTTCTTTATAGTTTCCTTGTGAGAGTAGTATTACGCCTTGCTCGTAAACTTGATGAGAAACTTTATCTGTATGTTGATCTCCAGTGTTTGGTTTAATATTTGAACCAAATAATACTTTTCCTAGTTGTGTAAAAAATGACATATAAGAATCCCAATAAATAAATGATCACATAATGTTCACTATTCTACAAACCGTTCACTTATGCTACAATCCACAAAACATTCACATCACTCCCCTAAAAAGTACTGATAAGGCAAGGCTATGAATATCAATGATAAAATCCGTTTATTTCGTGAAGATCATCAACTTTCACAAGAAGAAATGGCGACTAAATTAAGTATGTCCACCAAGGGATATGCCAAAATTGAGCGTGGTGAAACTAGAGTGAATTTTGAGAGATTAGAACAAATTTTAGGTGTATTAAATGCGGATATTTATGAATTATTAACTTATGGGGAAGATGGAAGAATTTATATTTGTTCAGGGGATAACAATACAAATTCAAATATATTTTCAGGAAATGGTGATGTTGAAAAATTAAATTTAATGCTTGCCCATAAAGATGAAATTATTAAATTAAAAGATGATGTAATTGAAAGTTTAAGAAATGAAATTAGTTTATTAAAAGAAAAATTATCTACTCAACAATAAATAAACCCAAATATCAAGCGGTGGGATTGTGACAAAATTTTGTAATGTTTTATCATAATCCTACCGCTTTTTTTGTGTTTCCAATATTAATGCTTCAATTTGAATTAATAATTCAGGCACAGATGTAATAGCCGTTTCATAGATTACTACAAAATCTAGCCTCATAGTAATGCATATTCCACAATAACTTTGTTGCGATTTTTTACATAACAACAGACCAATCGTCAGCGTATCTATGTCTATTTAGTTGATGATGCCAAGATAATTGTGCAACAGCCTGTTGCACAATGACAAAAGCGGTGAGATTTCGTGAATATTTTGCAAATTGCAAAAATATTTCAAAATCTCACCGCTTGTATTGATTACCTAGCGCAGGACTAAAATCGGTTTGTCGCTATTTCGGGCGACTTTTACAGTATTTGAACTCAATCCTTTTGCATTAGGTTTACTGCTTGCCAACATCACGATCAGATCAACGGATTTTTCTTCGGCAATGCGATTGATCTCTTCGTAGATAGTGCCGTGAGCCACAATATGTTGAACCTTTGCGCCCTCTGGGAAGTTAGCTTGAGTGAAAGCGTGTAAAGCTTTGTTCGCTTCTTCCACCACGGATTTATCGAAGTTCTTCGGTAAAAATGCAGAAATAAAGCTGTCATCAATCGGTTCGATAATGGTCACAACCCGATATACCGCATCGGGATTGTTCGCCGTGAGTTTTAATGCCGTATCAACCACATACTTAGCGCTATTGAGATCGTTTAAGTCGATCGCAAGGAGAAGTTTGTTATACATAATTTGTCCTTATTTTTTCATGCGACGGCGCTGATTCCAGCCGACAAAAATCGCTAATAGGAAAGCCGGGATAAACATTAACTCTTTTGGAAGTGAGCTTTGTGGTAACGCCACATCAAGAATGGTTTGATCCCAGTTTAAGCCTGCTTTCGCTGCCGCTGAATCAATTTCAACATTATCAATTAAGATCTTCGGCGACATTTCGCCGTTGATTTCAATTTTCTCTCCGGTATCTAGCAAGGTTAATCCCATCGCTTTGACACGCTCTTCCCCCGTTGCGCCTGCTGGTACAGTAAGCTGAGAGTAGAATTCAATCGGTTTACCATATGGATTAACACCCGCGACTTTCAGGGTGAGATTTTGACCAGCGGGTACTTTCTCTAACTCCTGAGTCATTTGAACTGGCTCAATATGACGTGAAGTCGGTGAAATATGCTCCATAAAGAAACCCGGACGGAATAACATAAAGGCAGCAAAAATTAATACCAAAGTTTCCCATAGTTTATTCTTGGTGAAGAAGTAATTCATCGTCCCTGCGGTAAACAGCAAAATACCGATAGTTGCGGTGAGGAATACTAAAATCCCTTTCGCCCAACCCACATCAATTAAGAGTAAATCGGTATTGAAGATAAATAGGAACGGTAAAATCGCTGTTCTTAAGCTGTAGTAGAAGGCTTGCACCCCAGTTTTAATCGGGCTACCGCCTGAAATAGCAGCCGCAGCAAAAGAAGCTAAGCCAACCGGTGGCGTTACGTCCGCCATAATCCCGAAGTAGAATACGAACAAGTGAACCGCGATCAATGGTACGATTAAGCCGTTTTGTTTACCGACTTCGACAATCACCAATGCCATCAATGAAGATACCACGATATAGTTTGCCGTAGTTGGTAAGCCCATGCCTAAAATTAAGCTAAAGAGCGCAACCAAAATCAGCATTAATAAGATATTGCCCATTGAGAGCATCTCAATAATACCGGAAAGTTGTACGCCGAAACCGGTGAGCGATACCGCACCCACAATGATACCTGCCGTTGCTGTTGCAATACCGATACCAATCATGTTTCTTGCGCCCGATTCTAAACCGTCCACTAACTCTTGAACGCCTTGTTTAAATAGCGCAACTTTGTTACCTGCATCATTACGGAAGAAACTTAATAATGGGCGTTGTGTAACTAAAATGACCGCAAGCGCAACGGTTCCCCAGAAAGCGGATAAGCCCGGAGAGAATTGCTCAATCATCAAACACCACATTAATACCACAACAGGTAATAAGAAATGTAAGCCTGCATTTACGGTCGGTTTGCGGCGTGGTAGTGACACGACCGGCGAGTTTGGATCGTCGGCTTCTAAATCAGGGAATTGTGAAACGCGGTGAATCAATTTGATATAGACAGCCGCTAATAAAATACACACAATCAAGAAAGCAAAATCAGGTGCGACATCTTTAATCCAGCCTAAGCCATAATGAACCGCAATTGCCAAGCCAAGTGTTACTAAAATATAGCTTACTATTTTGAGTAACGTAATTAAGATCGGGCTGACAGGTTCGACACGATCCAACCCTTTTAAGCCCATTTTTTGTGCTTCAAGGTGAACAATGTAAACTAAGGCGATATAAGAAATTAATGCCGGTAAGAAAGCGTGTACAATCAATTGGCTATACGGCATATTGACGTATTCGATCATCAAGAACGCAGCCGCTCCCATGACCGGTGGCATAATTTGTCCATTCACCGATGAAGCAACTTCAATCGCGCCTGCTTTTTCTGAGCTCAAACCGACACGTTTCATCATAGGAATAGTGAATGTCCCTGTGGTCACCACGTTGGCAATAGATGAACCTGAAACCAAGCCTGTTAATGCAGAAGAAACTACCGCAGCTTTACCCGGACCACCGCTAAAGTGACCTAAATAAGCAAATGCCGTTTTAATAAAATAGTTACCTGCACCCGCTTTATCCAATAAAGCCCCGAATAACACGAACAAGAACACATATTTGGTTGAAACACCGAGGGCGACGCCAAATACCC
Source organism: Glaesserella sp. (assembly GCA_041809245.1). Taxonomy (GTDB): domain Bacteria; phylum Pseudomonadota; class Gammaproteobacteria; order Enterobacterales; family Pasteurellaceae; genus Glaesserella. The sequence continues at coordinate 41,135 of JBGXMX010000043.1, read as the reverse complement.
CTTCCGTTGTGATCCATTGTTGGTTAATGATTTGAGAGAAAGAACCTGAACGGTGGCTGATGATCCAACTGGTTGGTAAGAATTGCCCGAAATAGTTATACAGTAAAAATACTGCGGCAATAATCACTAACGGCAAGCCTAAACTACGGCGACACGCTTCCAGCAATAATAAAATCCCTAAACAACCCGCAATAATATCTTGCGTATTCGGCGCACCAAAGCGGGTAACTAGCCCTTCATAGAAGAAAATGTAGTACGCCGCAAGAAATGCCCCGAGAGTTGCAAATAACCAATCTTGGAAAGGAATACGATGTTTCGGCGATGTGGCAAAAGCCGGGAAGGATAAAAACGCCAAGAACATCGCAAAGGCAAGGTGAATAGAACGTGCTTTGGTATCATCTACCACCACATTCAGATTCCAGCCCCACTCTCTTACCACTTCTTGCAGCCAAAACGGAAACGGCGAAGTGTAATAGATTTGGAATAGCGACCATAAAATCGCTGTGACAACAATTAATTTTTTACTAAAACCTGTCGGGTTACGACCGCCTGAGTCATTTGAGGCGACGAGATCTTGCAGATCATCGTAATCCACAGTTTTGGATTGAGCAGACATAAACTCCTCCGAGAAAACCTAAGACAAGCGGTTAGATTTAACCAAAAATTTGCAAAAAATCAGCCAAATCTGACCGCTTGATGAAAACGACAAAAGGCAGGAAGCGATTTACTCCTGCCTTAATATTAGAAACGGATGAATTACATCCAACCACGCTCTTTATAGTAACGGATTGCACCTTCATGTAGTGGTGCAGAAAGCGCATTTTTAATCATCTCTTCTTCTTTTAAGTTTGCAAACGCAGGGTGTAAACGTTTGAAACGATCGAAGTTATCAAATACGGCTTTCACCACGGTATAAACACGATCGGCATCCACATCCGCAGAAGTTACAAGCGTCGCATACACACCGAAGGTTTCTACCGGATTATCGGTACCTTTATATAAACCGCCCGGAATCGTTGCTTTTGCATAGTAGGAATGATCTGCAACTAATTTATCAATCGCTTCGCCGGTTACAGGCACTAAATGTGCATCACAAGAGGCCGCCGCTTCTTTTAATGCGCCGTTCGGGTGGCCTACGTTATAAGTAATTGCATCTAGGTTGTTATCACACATCACTGATGCCATTTCTGCCGGTTTTAATTCGGAAGCCACTTTGAACTCTTTATCCGTCCAACCTTTAGCCGCTAAAATGACGTTCATGGTTGCACGTGTACCTGAACCCGGATCCCCCACATTCACACGTTTACCTTTTAAGTCATCAAAGGTCGCAATTTTTGCATCGGTACGTGCCATTACCGTAAACGGTTCAGGATGGAGTGAAAATACGGCGCGTAATTTATCGTTTTTCTTGCCTTCGAATGAGCTTGAGCCGTTGTAAGCATGATATTGCCAGTCTGATTGGGCAATACCCATTTCCATCTGTTTATCGGCAATCGCATTCAAGTTTGCAACAGATGCCCCCGTTGACGGTGCATTACATTTCACATTGGTTTTTGCCGTATCACGGTTTACCAATTGGCAGATTGATTGACCAACCACATAGTAAACACCCGTTTGACCACCGGTACCGATAGTAACGAATTTGTCCTCTGCGTGAGCTGACATCGAACCCATCGCTAAACTTGCGACTAATGATAATTTGAAAAAGTTTTTCATATATATTTCCTCATAAATTAAGGTGGGAAAATTGAGATGTTGCGTTTGACTCTATATCACATAGGAGAAAACAGCATAAAGATATACAAGAGATCGATTTTTTATGCAAATACTTTATGCCAAAAAGTGGTTTTATTTCACATTTTATTAACAACTTTACATACAAGCGCTTAGATTTTGGCAAATTTTTGCAAAGTAGTATACATACCAATCATGCAATGCTGCTGTGATTTGAATGATGATTCCATGCAGCAAGGTTGTTTTTGTTCTTTGTGAGTATCCGTCTATTTTTCTTGTTTTAAAATAATTACCAGTCTTTATTTGGTTGTTTTTTATTTAAAATTATTAGATTAATTTACATTCAATTTTAGAATAATTTACAAACAATGTTTTAAATTGAATTTAAATTTACAAAAATTCACAATAAAAATATCTTTCTTATTGTGATTTATGTCTCAAAATTTTACTTCGTTTGTTTACTCCAAAATGGAGTAAAACTACACTTTTTGCGAAATTCACATTAACTCAGGAGAATACCATGAAAAAAACAGCTTTAGCGCTTTTTGTTTCATCCCTTGTAGTACCGATGGGATTTGCAAATGACACATCTATTTTTCAATACCAAAATGCAAAATCGTTTTTAAAACCGGTCGCACTCACCGAGAACTTTGTACAAAAACAGGCATTCAATTTGGAAAGCGGAACATTGACTATCAGATTTCGTGACAATATGGGGAATGGGCTGGTTTCTCTTTTCGGCGTATCAAATTCTCAAAGTAATCAACAGTATGTCAGTTTTTATATCAACCGTACCAACGATAATGATGTATTAGGTATTGAAATCCGTAATAACAACAATCTTATTCCGAATAGCAGTCTTCAAGTCTCTATTCCGCGTCTGTCGGTTGCCAATGAATTCAGAACCGTCTCTTATATTTTTGATAAAGAAAATAATCAAATCTCCGTTTATGTTGACGGTCAACAAATCAAAACTCACCAAGCGGTCAAATTTTTCAACAATATTGAAAACTTAGATTCTGCTTATTTAGGTAAAACTCAGCGCTATAACTTATCATCATGGCGTTTTACCGGCGATATTTTCTATGCGGATTTGGTCAATCGTCCGCTTTCGGGTGAGGAAATTGAAAACAAGCATATAGCATTACAAGGTACTCATGAGCAGGTATTAAGACAGCAAGAAACCCGTTACCAAAATTTAGGGGCCAGCTTTAATGAAGCCGTTCCACTGTTTATGGCAGGACAAGAAGGTGCGAGAAACTATCGTATTCCGGCGTTGTTGACGACTCAAAAAGGCACGGTCATTGCAGCCATTGATAAACGTCATCAGCATGCCGCAGACTGGGGGAATATCGACACCGCAATTCGCCGTAGCTTAGACGGCGGTCAAACATGGGAAGCGGATCAGGTTGTTATTGATCTGCTTGAGCAACCGTTTGGCACCCAAAACTCTGCGTTTTTAATCGACCCGTTACTGGTTCAAGATAAAAATAACGGGCGTATTTTTATGCTTGTAGATATGTTCCCTGAGACCAAAGGTTTCTTTGGTATCAATCAAAACCACTCTTCTGAAGGAACAGGTTATAAGAGTATTGACGGTAAACACTATCGTTTATTGACCGACGATGAAAATAATCAGTACACCGTACGTGAAAACGGTGTTGTTTATAACGAAAATAATCAGGCGACGGATTATCGTGTAGTCGTAGAAGGTAGTCAGGAAAAAGCTTACAAAGATCTTGGTGATCTTTATCAAGGTGATACGTTATTGGGTAATGTGTTCTTACAAGCACGTAATCCGATTAGTAAAGCGGCTCCGTTAAAAGCAAAAGTCACCAGCTATTTATGGTTGACTACCAGTGATGACGAAGGAAAAACTTGGAGTAATCCTGTCGATATTACTGCGCAAGTTAAGGCCGATTGGATGCGCTTCCTCGGTACGGGTCCGGGAGTTGGTATTCAATTAAAAGACGGCTCGTTAGTCATGCCAATTTATTACACCAACAGCAATAACAAACAATCTTCAGCAGTCATTATCAGTAAGGACGGCGGTAAAACATGGGTGAGAGGCGAATCTCCGAATGATCGTCGTTTAGAAAGCAGCGGAGGCTCCCGTTTACTAAATAGTGATGCCTATCAACTGACTGAGGCACAATTAATTGAATTGGATAACGGTGAATTAAAAATGTTCTCGCGTAATCTGAGCGGAAGTGTCAATATTTCCACGAGTAAAGATGGTGGCTTTACTTGGCAAAAAGAGGTTGTTGCCGACGGAATTCTTCTTGATCCTTATTCACAGATGTCCGTCATTAAATATTCTAAGCGCATTAATGGCAAAGAATATGTTCTTTTCGCCAACCCGCATTCGTCCAATCGTACCCGTGTTAATGGTAAAGTCTGGTTAGGTGAAGTGCAGGAGGACGGTTCGATCGAATGGAAATACAACACCACGATTACCACCGGGTCTTATGCTTACAACAGTCTCACGGAGTTACCTAACGGTGATATCGGTCTCCTCTATGAAGAAAGCGCCGAACAAATTAACTATGTTTCTTTCAACTTACAAGAACTCGTATGGCAAGAGAATCTGATTCATAATGATATAAGAAAATCGGCGCTTGAAATCAGCTTGGACAGTACTGAGGCGGAAACCTTCTACAAAATCGGTGACGGTGAAATGGTTAAAGTAGGAAGCGGTATTAATCAGGCAAATTTAACTGTAGAAGAAGGCTTAGCGACATTAAATCAACAACCAAATGCCGACGGTCAAGTTCAAGCTTATGAAACGGTACTTGTCAATAAATTGGGTAAAGTCCGCTTAAACAGCTTGGATCAAGTTAAACATACCAATATCACGCTAAATCAAGGAACCTTGGATTTCAACGGTTTGGATTTCAATTTAACCGAAAGCACGCAAGAAAACAGCGGTTTATATGCTCAAATCCTCAACGGTAATCTTGTCAACGACAGCTTAACCCCGTCGAATTTGACTTATGGTCTTTCCGGTGAAAGAGCTATTCTCGGCAATATCGGTGGAACGGCAGGAGAAATAAATCTAGCGTATCAACCGCAAGAAACAACTTCTTCTCTCGCACTGCATGGTAATTCCGTGCTTAATATCATTGACATTCAAAATGGTAATGTGATTTATAAAGCGGCGGAACATATTGCTAAAAATGTTAAGGTTCATCCAAATGCTTCAATCACACTGCATAATGAAGCAAAAGTTTCACTGGATAAGGCGAATCTCGTTGATAATGCTCAAATCGTTTTTGACAATAGTAGAGCTACGTATTTACATGCAAATACTCTGGGGCAAGGTAACATCATCAAACGAGGTAATGGAACATCTTATTTATCCGGTGATTTATTACATCGAGGCAAAACCGATATTCAGTCCGGTGGATTATCCGTAAACGGCGTGATCCATAACAGCCCTGTATATGTACATTCCGATGCGGTACTCGGCGGCTCAGGTGAAATTAAATCCGATGTCACGTTATATGAACAAGCGGTCATTTCTCCGACAATTTCTGCAAATCCATCATCTTTTACACCAAATTCTCTTTCACTGAATAATATTAAGAATTATGGCGGTAGTGTGTTGTTACACGTATTAAATAAAGGTGAAAGTGTCGCACAATGGCAGCATGACCGGCTTTTGATTAAAGGTAATGTGGAAAGTGAAACCCCGATTCCGGTTAATCTACAAATGCTTTCATCAACACAAGGTATATCGGATAAAAACAATAACGGTCAGTATGATGCCGACGAAGGTATTTCTCTCATCCAAGTTAAAGGTAGTGCCAATTTAGCTCAATTTGTGTTGAATAAAGCTTTGGGGCTAAGTCGTAGCGATATTTATCAATATGCTTTGGTCAGTGTTGATAAACAAGCGACAGTTGCGGCCGAGAATAAATTCGGTGAAAACAACAGCGATTATTATGACTACCGTTTACAAACACTTTTAGTGAATGAAAACGGAGAAAGCCCTGAAGCGGTTATTCGTTATGTCGAGCCGACAAGCAACACAGCAGATACGGCAACCAAAACGGCCACCACAAATACATCGGAAACGGCTCCAAGTACAACGAATACTACGGCAAGCCGTGCAGCTATTAACGCCCAAATTCCATCTTATTTAGTAGCAAATAATGCATTATTCACACAAAGTGAAAATATCCGCCAACAATTTATGGCAAATTTATGGCGTAAAGATAAAAAAGGATTCTATGTTAATCAACAACATAGCCAAGGAAAATATAGTACTGATCTTGATTTTAGCCACTATGGTTATGGATATGATTCCACACAAAACAGCACATTGTTCGGAGGTTATATTCCATTGAATGATCAAAATGAGCTACATTTAGGCTTAGGCTTTAGCCAAAGTAAAGTGACTCCGAAAGCTATTGATGGTTCAAGTGAAACACGCTATAAATCCGTATCTTTCTTATTAGCTGATCAACATCAATTTAACAACGGTTTATTACTAAATACACATTTAGGGTATCATCAGCATAAGGGTAAAGTCAGTGCAAATGGTGAAAAAGACATTGCCAATATTAAATCTCGCCAAACACAATTAGGTGTCGGTGTAGGTTATTCATTCACTACGGGCAATTTCAGCATAATTCCGGCTGCCGGACTTAATTACACGTATTTAAAAACCAAAATGGAGAATAAACAGCAGTGGCAAATTAATCCTGAGAATCTCACGGTGATTAGCCCGTATATCGGTGCCAACGTTGTGTGGGAGAACGGTATCACTCGTCTAAATGTCGGGGCATTTTATGAGCGTAATAACCACAGCGCATCATCTGTCGATATTGCCTCAAGTCAACAGGTTCAATTTAATACAGGGCATATTGCCGATGCTTTACGCTTAAATGCCAGTGTGGATTTCCAAATCACGCCACAATTGAACTTGGCTGTCTATACCAATTATCAAAGTTCAATCGGTCATGCAAAATATCAACAAACTCAATTAGGGGGTAAATTAGAATATAAATTCTAAAATAACTGATTGTATATGCTAAACTCGCTCTCCCAATATCATCGCCCGATGATTTTGGGAGAGTTTTTTATTTATTCATTAAAAACAGCTATGGAATATTTCATCCCCAAATCTGACGTTATTTTTGAAGAAGAAATCAAAAAAAGCCGTTTTATTACCTACATTCGCCATACAGAAGGAATAGAACAAGCCAAAGCCTTTTGGGCTGAAATACGCGCCTTACATCCGCACGCTCGACATCATTGTTGGGCAACGGTCGCAGGGCAGCCGAAAGATTCACAGCAATATGGCTTTTCTGATGATGGCGAACCGTCAGGCACGGCAGGTAAACCCATGCTCAATTATTTGCTGGGTTCGGGCTTGGGAGAAATTAGTGCCGTTGTCGTTCGCTATTACGGCGGGATTTTGCTCGGCACGGGCGGATTAGTTAAAGCCTATGGCAACGGTGTCCAACAAGCACTGTTGCAAGTCGAAAAGGTTCGCAAAGTGTTACGCAAATCTTACCGCTTGCAGTGTGAATATGAGCAATTTAATATGATTCAGCATTTGATTGCGGAACGGGATATTGAGCTGGTTGGGCAACAATTTAGTGATAAGGTGGAATTAATCTTAGCGATTAACCCCACACAAGTAGAGCTGTTTCAAAATGAATTAACGCAACGTTTTGCGGGTAAGTTGATCTTGAATAAGATAGATTAAGTCGGGCATCAATGCCCGACCTACAATATTATTGATGTTTTTTACCGCAATCACATTTCGGCGGCACAGGGTCATCGCCGCCTTGGCTAAACGGATGACAACGCAAGATTCGCTTCAACGCCAGCCAGCCCCCTTTTACTGCACCGTGAACTTTAATCGCTTCTAAAGCGTAGGTAGAGCAAGTCGGATAAAAACGACAGCGAGGTCCAATTAATGGGCTGATGACATAACGGTAAAAATGCACAAGGGCGAGCATTACATAAGCCAAAGGGCTTAGTTTTGATGTTGTTCCTGTTGTGCTTTCTGAGCGAGGCGAATGTGGCGTTGCCATAGTTTATCCAAGGTTTCAAATAATTCTTGGTTGCTTAGTTTACCAATTCCGCCTTTTGCTACAAAGACAAAATCGTAAGCAGGAAGTTGATGTTGTTTCAAGCGGAAACTTTCTCGCACAATGCGTTTGATACGATTACGGTCGTGGGCTCTTTTCAAATGCTTTTTGGCAACGGTTAAACCAATTCGAGCGTGTTCAATATCATTTTGACGAGATAAAAGGGTTAATTGGGGTGTGCTGGCACGGAGAGGCAGTTCGAAAACCGCTTTAAATTGAACGGGAGCTAACAAACGTAGCTCCCGAGGAAAAGTTAGCTCATTCACACTGAGTGTTTCTGCTGACTTATCTGCCATTATGCAGATAAGCTTTTACGACCTTTAGCACGACGACGCGCTAATACTTGACGACCGTTTTTAGTTGCCATACGAGCACGGAAACCGTGAGTACGAGAACGTTTTAATACAGATGGTTGAAATGTACGTTTCATTTGTTATCTACCTAAAAATTTAAAAATTGACTATAAGCCAAATGAGGATCATAAAAAAGAGTTGCGATTCTAGCGATAAACATTGAAAAGATCAAGGCTAATTTGCTATCTCTTTATTGCTAAGAACAAAACACCTGCGGTTATCAACCCAATTCCAACCCAATCTTGCCCGCTTGGACGCTCTCCTAAAAATAACACCGCAAAGAGTGTCACCAATACAATGCTGAACTTATCAATAGGCGCAACTTGGGATGCATTACCCATTTGTAACGCTTTAAAATAAGCAAGCCAAGAGGCTCCCGTTGCTAATCCTGATAAAATCAAAAAAGTCCAATTTTTACCGGTTAAGCTCCATAAGGGTTGCCACTTACCGCTGTAAGTTAAAAAAGCGACTAAGGCAATGATAATGACGATAGTGCGAATAAAGGTCGCGAAATCAGAATCCACGCCTTGCAACCCTACTTTGGCAAAAATTGCGGTCAATGACGCAAAAAGTGCCGAGGCTAACGCCCAATAAAGCCATTCTTGAGACATCAATATTTCCCTGTTCTCGATCAAATTTTATCAAGTTTAGCATAAACAAAATGGAGTTTACCTTGATCTCTGGTTCTAATTTTGTTAAAAGAAAGTATAAATTAACACTTCTTTACGAATTTGACAGGAAGGTAAAAATGATTCAACAAATTAAAAGTTTTTTACAGCTGGAATCGGCAAGCGGTATTTTACTCTTGGCATTTGCGACATTAGCGATGATTTTTGCGAACTCTCCGCTTAAAGAACTCTATTTTGATTTTTTAAGTATGCCGGTGAGTATTCAAGTCGGTTTATTTAGTATCCACAAACCGTTACTGATGTGGGTTAATGACGGCTTTATGGCGGTTTTCTTTGTTTTGGTCGGGCTGGAAGTAAAACGGGAAATGTTGGTGGGGGCGATTTCGAGTTATCAACAAGCCGTTTTCCCGGCAATTGGTGCACTCGGTGGTATGGTTGTCCCTGCCCTTGTGTTCTTATTGATTAACAGCGGACATCCTGAGTTTCAACAGGGCTGGGCGATACCTATGGCTACGGATATTGCATTTGCCATCGGTGTTTTGGGGTTATTGGGCAAGCGTGTGCCTTTTGCACTAAAAATTTTCCTACTTGCCTTGGCGATTATTGACGACTTAGGTGCAATCGTGGTGATTGCGATATTCTTCTCCCATGATTTAAGTACCACGGCATTGATTTCCGCCGGTCTTGCGATTGTTACACTGATTATCATGAACCGCATGAGAATTACGGCAATCTGTGCCTATATGGTGGTCGGGCTGATTCTGTGGGCTTCGGTTTTGAAATCCGGTGTGCATGCTACATTAGCCGGGGTGATTATCGGTTTTTGCGTACCGTTAAAAGGCAAAAATGGCGAAGAGCCATTGGCTCATTTTGAACATATTCTTGCGCCGTGGTGTGCCTTTGTGATTTTACCTTTATTCGCCTTCTCGAATGCCGGCGTATCGCTTAACGGGATGAGCTTAAATACGCTCTTTTCACCACTGACTTTGGGAGTGACTTTAGGTTTATTGGTCGGAAAAACTTTAGGTGTTTTTAGTTTCAGTTTTATAGCGGTGAAGTTGGGAATTGCCAAACTCTCTGACGGGATTAATTTCAAGCAGATTTTTGCCGTTTCAGTGCTGTGCGGGATTGGTTTTACAATGTCTATGTTCCTTGCAGGGCTTGCATTCGGCGGTGACGAAGCAGACGGCAGATTTATCTCTTTAGCACGTTTGGGGATTTTGATTGGCTCTTCGATAGCGGCCATTGCCGGTTATTGCTTGTTAAAACGTTTTACTGCGCCACCAAGTCAAGCCTAGTTTTATGGCTCCGTGAGGAGCCATGAGATACACAGAGTTAATTGCGGACAATTTCCAAAATCTCGGCAAAATCGTCACACACATAATCAGGTTCGGATTCACTAATCGGGATATTATAGTTATAGCCATAAGTGAGCCCGACACTTTTACAGCCGGCGGCTTTGGCGGCCAAAATATCATTTTTAGAATCACCGACAAATAACATCTCGTGGGGATATAAACCGAATTTCCCGCATAAATAGTAGAGCGGGGCAGGGTGAGGTTTGATCGCAGGAAGAGATTGCCCGCCTAAGGCTTCTGAAAACAGGTGATCGATTTCAAAAGCTTTTAGCACCGGCAGTACGTGTTTGGTCGGTTTATTGGTGACGACCGCCAGTATATAACCCTGTGCTTTAAGCGTTTCTAACGTCTCTTTGACATTCGGGTAAAGCTGGCTGATATTACAGACATTCTCACCGTAAAAATGCCCGAAGCGGCGTTTGATTTGTGCCAGTTCTTCCTCTGAGAATTCATGCGCTCTGCCCGTCCACTCCATTCCCCTGGCAAACAGAATATCAGCACCGTTTCCAATCCATGTCAGCACCAGTTCTTCAGGCGCTTGAGGCAAACCCGCTTCGGCAAAGGCGGAATTGAGCGATAAGGCGAGATCAGGCAGACTATTGACTAAAGTGCCGTCAAGGTCAAAGCCAATCAGTTTAAATGGTTGTTTCATGGTTTCTTTCCTTAAAGTGCAAGCGGTGCGATCTTGCAGAAAATTTGCAAAATCTTACCGCTTGTCGCTTATTTTGTTTTATTGAATCGATAAGCTGCCAGCATGATCACCATACCTCCGATAATCATCGGCAATGAGAGCAGTTGCCCACGGGTGATTAAATCCGCCGCAGTATTAACGTTAGGATCAAACTCTCGGAAATATTCCACGATAAAACGGAAAACGCCATAACCGATAAGAAATAATCCGGCAACAGCTCCTGTCGGGCGTGGTTTGCGGATATAGATGTTCAGAATAAAGAACAGCACTAAGCCTTCCAACACTGCTTCATAAAGCTGTGACGGGTGGCGCGGTAAATAACCGCCGCTCGGGAACATTACCGCCCAAGGCACATCGGTTACTCGTCCCCACAGTTCGTCGTTGATAAAGTTGCCGATACGTCCTAACCCTAAACCAAAGGGAATCAGCGGAGCAATAAAATCCGCCGTTTGCCAAAAGCTACGGCTTTGGCGGCGAGAAGTCCAAAGCATTGCGACAATCACACCGATTAAACCGCCGTGGAACGACATCCCTCCTTCCCAAATACGGAATAAATAGAGGGGATCTTGCAGAAAGCGGTCGAAGCTATAAAAGAACACATCGCCAATTCTGCCGCCAAGAACAACGCCCCAAAAGCCGTTAAAAAGAAGTTGGTCGACTTGCTCTGTTGTCCATACACCATTTGAGTTTTTCGCCCGTTTTGTTCCTAACCAATAGGCAAAGCCAAAGCCGAGCAGATACATAATGCCATACCAGTGCAAAGAAACCGGACCTAATTGCAACGCAACAGGGTCAATATTCGGAAAAGCTAAAAATTGTTCGTTCATAAATCCTCAATAAAACATCATACAAGCGGTATGATTTTTGAAAAATTTTGCAATTATTTCAAAAACATATTAATTGCAATAAACATTAAGAACACGGCAAAAGCTCGTTTTAATATAGGTACCGGCAATATATTGGCGGCACTGGCGCCTAATTTCGAGGTAAAGACGGATGTGATCGTAATGCCTAATAAAGCAGGTAAATAAACATAGCCGAGCGAATATTCGGGTAAATTCGGTTGATTCCAGCCGCTTATTACAAAACTAATCGTTGCAGCCAACCCAAGTAAACCACCGCAAAATGACGAACTGCCAATCGCTTTTTTCAACTCGATCCCACGACCATTTAAAAACGGCACAATAAAGGCACCGCCGGCAATACCGGCAAAACTGGAAATAACGCCAATAATGCTACCGGCTACAATCGTTGATTGAGTGGTCAAGGGCTTCGGCGCTTGTTGCTTCGGTTTTAAAGCCAAGAACATCTTAATTGAATTGTATAGCACCAAAATTGCAAACAGTTTGGTCAGTACCGATTTAGGGAAATCGCTGACAATCAGGCCTGAAATAAATACCGATACCATCAATGCCGGAGCAAAATATTTCAGCAATGACCATTCGACATTACCGAGTTTGTGTTGGCGCTGGGCTGCGGAAAACGTTGTTAAGACAATGGTTGAAAAGGATGTACCTAAGGCAATGGACATCAGTAAGCCGTCCGGCACACCGATTTTAGGCAACAGATAAACCAGTGTCGGCACGATAATCATCCCCCCACCGATGCCAAACAGCCCGGCAAGAAAGCCGGCAATCACACCTAAAATTAAAAAACTGACAATAAGCTCGATCATCTTTTACCTCGATTAAAGCGATTGGGTTTGCGCCCGTCCCGTTTATGCGGCGGCGTTGGTTTCTCTACGTTTGAAGGCTCTTCTTTGAGTGTTTCGCTTTCGCTCTTTTTTAATTCGCCGATTAAAATCTGCGCAAACTCTTTCATCACTTTACGATAAACATCCCGTTTAAACGACACTACTTGGCGCACGGGATACCAAAAGCTGACCCACCTCCAGCCGTCAAATTCGGGATTTTTGGTTGCTTTGAGATTAATCACAGACTCATCGCTGATCAGTTGTAATAAAAACCAGCGCTGTTTTTGTCCAATGCAGACGGGTTGAGTATGTTCCGAACGAATCAGCCGCTTCGGCAGCTTATACTTCAACCAATATTTAGATGCCCAAAGTAATCGTACATCTTTTTTTGATAAACCGACTTCTTCATACAGCTCACGGTACATTGCCGATTCAATGTTTTCCCCCTCATTAATTCCCCCTTGAGGAAATTGCCAAGAGTTTTGACCAAACCGCTTTGCCCACAGAACCTGTCCGTGTTTATTACAGATAACGATACCAACATTTGGGCGGTAACCATCGAAATCGATCAATCTAGACCGCCTTGTTTTATTCAGTAGTAAATAGGTGAGATTGTTTCATACTTCGGCATTTTGAACAACCTTCGACACCATAACAAGCGCTCGGATTTACATAAAAATTTGCAAAATGTGGATAAGGTTGTGGATAAGATGGCAATTTGTTGATAACTTTTGCAAATAACTTCGTTAACCCATTGATCTTTATTGCGATCTTCCAAGCCTAAAAGATCTTACCTAATAGTAGAAATTTCCCTTTTCTATACACAGAACATCATATTTTTTATGCGGTTTATTGGATAACTATCCAGAAATAGCGTTTTATACGGTGAGTTATGCATATTTGGTTCGAATTATCCCCATCATCTGTGGATAAAATTGTGATAGATAAGTATAGTCCGCTGTATAACCTCAAACAAAAAGTATCATCTGTTATTTTTTCTTTTAAAAACAATGAGTTAATCAACCTATGTAAAACAGATTGTGTTCAGTTCACTTTTTGAACGACTTTAAAAGGTTGCTAATCATGCAAAAATGATTACAATCAGACCGCTTAATTACAAGCGGTCTATTGTTAAGAAAAATATGCAACACATAACATCGAGGTCATTATGTCAGTAAAAACAGAAGTTTTATTTAGTAATCAATGGGATGTACGTATTAGTGATCCGGGGTTAGAAGGGGCGATGAGCCACTATTTCGAGACCGTTTATCTCAATTTAGTCGCCCACATTGAAGCGGACAAAGTCAGCTATGAGTTTACCCGTAAAGTGGAAAAAGAAGTACAAACACACTGTATTTTCCACAATGTGGATGAACTGTTTAAATTTTTAGCCGAGTATTTAGGCCCTGTGGCTTTAGGTCATATCGGTATTAAAATCGGTAAACTCGGCTTGGCTTAATTGACAGACAGGGAATACTGCCAAGGTATTCCCCTCCCCCAAAATAATGACAAACGCTCACACACTCTACCAACACACTCAGCCTTATTGGGATTTTCTGCGCATTGAAAAGCAGGCAAGCCCGCATACGATTAGCAATTACCAACGTCAATTACAAGCCGTCAGCGAATTATTAGCGCAAGCGGAAATTAACGCTTGGCAACAAGTCGAAGCCTCTACGGTTCGCTGGATATTGATTCAAAGCCATAAACAAAAGCTGGGAGCAAAAAGTATCGGACTACGTCTAGTCGCATTGCGCCAATTTTTAGCGTTTTTAGTCAAACGAGGCGAGCTTAAAGTAAACCCTGCACAGGGTATTAAAGCGCCTAAAGTCGGCAAACATTTGCCTAAAAATATTGACGCCGAGCAAGTAACCCAACTACTGAATATTCAAAGCGATAAGCCCCTTGCGCAGCGGGATCTGGCGATGATGGAATTAATGTATAGTTCCGGATTGCGACTGTCTGAACTACAAGGGCTTAATTTGGACAATATGGATCTGACTAATGGCGAAGTAAAAGTGCTGGGGAAAGGGAATAAAGAACGTATTGTGCCGATAGGTTCAAAAGCGATTACCGCAATTCAAAATTGGTTAGTCGTGCGCAAGCAGTTTCAGCCTAAAGAAAATGCGCTTTTTATCAATCAACGAGGCGGCAGGCTGTCGCACCGTTCCATACAGTTAGCGATGGAAAAATGGGGAAAAATACAAGCTTTAGATACCCATCTACACCCGCATAAACTGCGTCACTCCTTTGCCACCCATTTACTTGAAGCCAGCCAAGATTTACGTGCAGTGCAAGAGCTGTTAGGACACAGCAGCCTATCGACCACACAAATCTATACCCATTTGGATTTTCAACATCTAGCCAAGATTTATGACACCGCTCATCCGAGAGCGAGAAGAAAGAAGGGATAAAGAGATAAATTAAAGGCGACAAAATTGTCGCCTTCAAAATTATTATTGATTGTTTTGCACGTAATCAATTGCAGATTGAACTGTAGTGATTTTTTCTGCTTCTTCATCAGGAATTTCGATATCGAATTCTTCTTCTAAAGCCATCACTAACTCAACGGTATCAAGAGAGTCAGCACCTAAATCTTCAATGAAAGAAGCTTCAGGTTTAACATCTTCTGCTTTAACGCCAAGTTGATCTACGATGATTTTTTTTACGCGTTCTTCAATGCTCATTTTTTGTTTCCTATTGTAAATTCGCCTAAGTGCGAGAGAGTTAACAGTGTAAAGAAAAATTAGCCAAATTCAACCTCTTTAATAGATGTCGAACCAGCTAGAGCTTTTCCACACACCTGAACTGAATAGTTTCGCTCATAAGTTAAGCGAAAAAGCGGGCTAATTTTAACATTATGAATAAGGTTTATCTATAGTAGATTTTTATTTGATACGGAATTTCGACATACAAGCGCTCAAAATTCGCTAATTTTTTGCAATTCTACACGGAAAAGCCGATAATAAGTCGACTAAATTCTAGATAGGAACAAGAGTATGATTATTGTAACAGGCGGTGCCGGCTTTATCGGCAGCAATATTGTAAAAGCGTTAAACGCAATCGGTAGAACCGATATTTTAGTGGTGGACAATCTTAAAAACGGTGAGAAATTCATCAATTTAGTCGACTTAGATATTGCGGACTACTGCGATAAAGAAGATTTTATTGCCTCTATTATTGCAGGCGATGATTTCGGTGAAATTGATGCGATTTTCCATGAGGGCGCTTGCTCGGCGACTACGGAGTGGGACGGTAAATATTTAATGCAAAACAACTACGAATATTCTAAAGAGTTATTGCATTTCTGTTTAGAGCGCCAAATTCCGTTCTTTTATGCGTCAAGTGCGGCGACTTACGGCGGTCGTTCGGACAACTTTATTGAAGATCGGAAATTTGAGCAGCCGCTTAATGCTTACGGCTATTCTAAATTTTTGTTTGATGAATATGTGCGTAAAATCCTGCCTGAAGCAGAGTCGCCTGTGTGTGGCTTTAAGTATTTTAATGTGTATGGTCCACGCGAACAGCATAAAGGCTCAATGGCAAGTGTAGCGTTCCACTTAAACAATCAAATTCTCAAAGGTGAAAATCCAAAACTGTTTGAAGGTTCGGAAACTTTCTTGCGTGATTTTGTGTATGTGGAAGATGTCGCTCAGGTTAATATTTGGGCGTGGCAAAATGGAATTTCAGGTATTTTTAATTTGGGAACAGGTAATGCGGAATCATTCCGCGCAGTTGCCGAAGCGGTATTAGCGTTCCATCAGAAAGGACAAATTGAAACAATTCCATTCCCGGATCATTTAAAATCCCGTTATCAAACCTTTACCCAAGCCGATTTAACCAAACTACGCACAGCAGGCTACGATAAACCGTTTAAAACCGTTGCCGAAGGCACGAAGGCTTATATGGAATGGCTGAATAAATAACCCGATAAACTAAAAATGGCTTAACAAAATTGTTCTGTTAAGCCATTTTTATTAGTACTCGATCTCTTTCTTATAAATGCAAAACGCCCACTTGACAGCGGGCGTTTTAAAGCACTTAGTTCAAATAACTAAATTACATAGTTACTTCTTTAGAACCTTGAACTTGTAACTCAACACGACGATCCGGTGCTAAGCAAGCGATTAACGCTTTACGACCTTTAACTGCATCACAAGTGCTGCCGGTTACCGGGTTTGCTTCACCGTAACCTACTGCTGTTACGTTAGCCGGGTTAACACCTTTAGAAACGATGTAGTTAGCTACAGACTCAGCACGTTTTTGTGAAAGTTTTAAGTTAGAGGCTTCAGAACCGATACGGTCTGTGTAACCGTTTACTTGTACTATTGGGTTCGCTAAACCTAAACCTGAAATTTCAGTGTGAGCTGCGTCTAATGCTTGAGTTGCAGCCGGTTTTAAGTTTGCTTTACCGAAGTCAAATAATACGTCTGAGCTGAATGCAAAGTTTTTGGTTACTACTTCAGGTGCTGCAACAGGTGCTGCGCCTTGACCGAAACGGTATGTTAAACCAACAGATACTGAGTGTGCATCTGGGCTGTAAGTATATGCAGCTGTACGGTTTTCTTTAGCTTCAGCTTTAGTGAAGTTACCGACACGGCTTAACCATTGGTACTCTAAACGTACTGCTAATTCTGGAAGAATTGCATACTCGACACCGGCACCTAATAATAAAGAAGTTTTTAAGTTGTGTGATTTTTGAGTTTCTGCTGTTTGGTCATAGAATTTATAGTCGTTACGTACTAATGCCGCACCAACTTTACCGTAAACGTCTAAACCGTTTAATACTTCATAGCTTGGTTTTAAGCTTAAGTGCGTACCGTGTGCAGAGTGTTTGTATGCACGGAATTCTTGTTCGTTACCACGAACACGACCGAAGTAGTCGTAACCTAATTCAACCGCTAAGTTATCAATGATTTGGTAACCACCAAATACACCGTAAGTTACAGAATTACGGTTGATACCGTATGCTGTTGGACCAGCATAACGGCTGTCGTTAGCATATTTAGAATCTAATTGATTTACATCATTGTGGAATGTTGCCCAACCAGCTTTAGCACCTACATAGAAAGTGTTAGCTTGTGGAGCAGCTTGAGCTACAGAAGCAACCGCTAAACCAGATACTGCTAATGCAATTAAAGATTTTTTCATTTTGATGATCCTCTTAATATCGTCATCGAATTTAACAAAATTCTTAGCGTAATCATTACACTAAGGCTTTAACCACGCTTTCTATTCTTAAAACACGAAAAGAAAGTCGAAATTTCATGCATATTCTACTAAAAAATTTTTTAAATTCAAGTGAACTTTATTAAATAAGTAGTGTCAGGCACGGAATTTCTTATATTCCTGTCATTTCTTTAAAGAATGAGGCAAGAACGGCAACATTATCCCTATTAATCTTTGGGAAATCAATTTCGAAACCCCCGATAAAATGTAAGAAAGTGTAAGAAAATGCAACCTTTGAAAGGATTTGCCAATTTTATTGTAATAATTTTCATCAATTGAAAATCTTGCTAATATCTCACCAGTTTTTTTAACATTGATAGAATTATGATCCCACGCCTTGCAAACATACCCCAACTTAATCCGCTTGTTCAGCAGTATCTGACTGAACTCAAGCAGCAACACTTCAGCGGTGATATTGCCTCCAATTATGCGGATCGCCTTTCTCTTGCTACCGACAACAGCGTTTATCAACAACTGCCCCAAGCGATTTTGTTTCCGAAATCCGTTGCCGATGTGGTGATTTTAACCAAACTGGCACAGAAAACCGCATTCCAAGCCTTAACCTTTACACCCCGTGGTGCAGGTACCGGTACGAACGGGCAGTCGCTGAACAACAACATTATTGTTGATCTCTCTCGCCATTTAACTCAAATTTTGGAGCTGAATGTACAAGAACGTTGGGTGCGAGTGCAAGCCGGCGTGGTGAAGGATCAGCTTAATCAATTTCTCAAACCGCACGGGCTATTCTTTTCGCCCGAGCTTTCGACCAGTAACCGAGCCACCTTAGGCGGAATGATCAACACGGACGCATCAGGGCAAGGCTCGTTGCAATATGGCAAAACGTCCGATCATATCTTGGCGATTAAAGCGGTGTTGATGAACGGCGATATTTTGGAAACACAAGCGGTCAAAACCGACGATTTTTCTGCAAATCTCGATCAACTTAATCTCACGGCGAATGGCAAAAAATTGCATAGCGAGATCTTCGAGCGTTGCCAAGCATTACGCCCGACTGTGCTAAAAGAGCTACCGCAACTGAACCGATTTTTGACGGGTTATGATCTGAAAAATGTGTTTAACGACGATCTCTCCGAATTTAATTTAACCCGTATTCTCACCGGTTCTGAAGGCTCGCTTGCCTTTATTTGTGAAGCCAAACTCAATCTTCTTCCTCTTCCTGAATACCGTACGCTGATTAACATTAAATATAATTCCTTTGATGCGGCGTTACGTTCCGCCCCGTTTATGTTGCAAGCCCAAGCCTTATCGGTGGAAACGGTGGACTCCAAAGTGCTGAACCTTGCCAAACAAGATATTGTGTGGCATTCGGTGTCGGATTTGCTCACCGAAGATGAACACAATCCGATTTTGGGGATTAACATTGTTGAGTATGCTTCCAATGATAAGACTCAGAATGAAGAGCGGATCGCCAAGCTGTGCCAAGCTCTAGATAAAAAAATCCAAGACGGCACAAGCGGTATCATCGGCTACCAACTTTGCAACAATTTAGCTTCGATTGAAAAAATTTATGCAATGCGGAAAAAAGCGGTGGGTCTGTTGGGCAACGCAAAAGGTTGGGCAAAACCTATCGCTTTCGTGGAAGACACCTGCGTACCGCCTGAACATTTGGCAGATTATATTGTGGAATTTCGCCGACTGCTCGACGATCACGGTTTAGATTACGGTATGTTCGGACACGTTGATGCAGGGGTTCTACACGTTCGCCCAGCCCTTGATTTATGCGACAAAGAACAGGTTGCCAAATTTAAAGCGATTTCCGACCAAGTGGTTGAATTGACCGCAAAATACGGCGGTTTGATTTGGGGCGAACACGGCAAAGGTATGCGTTCTGCCTATGGCGAACGGTTCTTCGGCGAAACCTTATGGAAAGAGTTGCGTTACATCAAACAGCTTTTCGATCCGCAAAACCGCTTAAACCCGGGCAAAATCTGCACACCGTTAGACAGCCAAGCCAGCCTTTACCCGATTAACTCACAAATGCGTGCCGATTTGGACAGACAAATTCCTATGCAAGTGCGAGAAGCCTTTAAAGGGGCAATGAATTGCAACGGTAACGGTTTGTGCTTCAATTTTGATGTACACAGTACAATGTGTCCGTCAATGAAAGTATCGGGCAACCGCCTGTTTTCACCGAAAGGGCGAGCAACGTTAGTGCGTGAATGGCTACGTTTACTGGCGGAACAAAATGTTTCCCCTGATGAATTGATCTTTGAGAAACAGAAAACGTCGGCGAAATTAGTCGATTTTGCGAAGAAAATCCGCAATCAGTGGCAAAAATCGCAAGAGTATGATTTTTCCCACGAAGTGAAATCGGCAATGGATACTTGCCTTGCTTGTAAAGCCTGTGCCAGCCAATGCCCGATAAAAATTGATGTGCCGACTTTCCGCTCACAATTTAACGAACTCTATCATCGTCGTTATCTGCGACCACTGAAAGATTATGTGGTGGCAAACCTCGAATTTGTCGCACCGCTAATGGCAAAACAACCGAAGTTGTTTAACTTCTTCAGTACCAACAAACTGGCTGAAGCCGTTGCAAGCAAAACCATCGGAATGGTCGATCTGCCGGCGTTATCCGTGCCGACATTACAGCAACGGTTAGTTGAAATCGGCTATCAAGGCAAAACCTTAGAAGAGTTGGAACAGCTTGCGACAAGCGGTCAGTTAGATGCAGAAATTTGCAAATATGTCCTTGTGGTGCAAGATCCATTCACCTCTTATTACGATGCCAAAGTGGTGGCGGATTTTGTTCAACTCGCCCAAAAACTCGGCTTCAAACCGATTGTGTTGCCGTTCAACCCAACGGGTAAAGCGCAACATATCAAAGGCTTTTTGCACAAGTTTGCCAACACCGCTCGCACGCAAGCCGAATTGTTAAACCGTGTCGCTAAACTAGGCATTGCAATGGTTGGCGTTGATCCTGCATTAACCTTGATTTACCGTGAAGAATATCGCCAAATTTTAAAAGACGACTACGGCGAATTTAAGGTATTGCTGGCTCACGAATGGCTGTTGGCTCAGATCAAAAACGGTTTATTGGAAAATTGCAAAAAATCCGCTGAAACAGACCGCTTGCAGTGGCATTTATTTGCACACTGTACCGAAAGCACCTCACTGCCAAACAGCTTGAAAGAGTGGCAACAGATTTTCGCCCATTTCGGCGAAACCTTAACGGCGGAAAATATCGGCTGTTGCGGAATGGCAGGCACATTCGGACACGAAACCAAGCACCTTGCGATGTCAAAAGGGATTTACGCTCAATCGTGGCAAGTGAAGTTACAAGGCAAAACCTTATCCCGTTGCCTTGCCACAGGCTACTCTTGCCGTAGCCAAGTGAAACGAATGGAACATCAGCTACTCAAACACCCTGTGCAAGCGTTGTTGGAAGTGATCTGAACCAAAAAAGCGGCATAGTCGTTTGCTATGCCGCTTTCAAATGTTGTGTGATTGGAGTTAAGCAGGTTAATGCTTAATTTTCTATCAACATCATAAATCCGACACGGTGGCGCGCCGCAATACGGCGTTTTAGACGGTAAATTTGTAAAATCCGGCGTGATTTGTTGCTGTGTAGCCGTTTTACACGTTTTTTTAATTTACGTTTTCTTAACATTATCTACTCCTTTTGGCATTTTCTTCAGCGGTCGAATCGGATTTCAACTGCTCTTGTTTTTGGTTTTCCTGTTCTTTCACACGTTGATGATTGATGATACTGTGATAGTAACGACGAATATTTTCAACGTATTGAAATGCTTCAAAGCCACGGGCATAGCCATATTTTAACTGAGTGTAATAGCGTTTTTCCGCTAAAAGCGGCAGATTTTTTTTCACATCCAACCAATTATCGGGATCACCGCCGAGCTGTTTGGTCAGTCGACGAACATCAAGCAGGTGTCCTATTCCCATATTGTAAGCCGCCAAACCGAACCAAATTTTATCTTCAGCCGGGATCGTTTGCGGCAATTGATTAATCAGCAAATGCAGATACTCCGAGCCGGCTTTGATACTCTGTTCGGCATTTGTCCGCTCGCGGATATTCATGCGATCCGCCGTGGCTCGGGTTAACATCATCATGCCGCGTACACCGGTCGGAGAGGTGGCATTCGGATCCCAATGGGATTCTTGATAAGCAATGGCGGCTAACATTTGCCATTCTAAATCGCCACGGTATTTTTCAAACAGGGCTTGATATTTCGGCAATACGGTTTCAATGGCTTTTAAATAACTTTGCGCATCGACATAATCAAAACGTGCGAGGTGATTAAAATATTTCTCTTCAATTCGTGCAATCAGCCCTGTTTCATTGGCTTGATTCATAAATTCCAACACACTCGCCTGCAATTCGCTATAAGCACTCGGCTGTAAATACCACACTACAGGGACTTCGTCGGTTAAGTCAAAGCCCACCGCTACATTCGGTTTAATATGTTGGGCGGCAGACACATCAATCGAGACGGCAACGGTATAAGGAATTACACCGTCGGCAACCTGTAATAACAGTTCTTCTTGAGTAAATTGATCCGTGATACGCCATGTGAGTTTGGGGTATTGCGCTTGAAGATTTTGCAGAATCGGTAATACCGCAGAACCCGTCGGCACCACGATTTCTTCTTGTAAATCCTCTATTTTGTAAGGACGCTGTGAGCCTTTTTTATACACCACTTGCCAAGAGGCGGAGTAATAGGCGGCGCCAAGCTGAAACTGCTGGGCTTGTTCGGGCTGATAGAGTAAACCCGCAGCGGCAAGGTCGATTTCGTTTTGTTTTAAGGCTTGAAACAGCGCCTCGCTGGTTTCAAAACTACTGACTTCCAGTTTTACGCCCAAGTAATCGCTAAAAGACTTGGCTAAATCATATTCAATACCCGCAGTGCCGTCCGAGCCGATGAAATAAGAGAGCGGGTGATTGATCATCCCCACTTTCAATAGCTGGCGTTGTTGTACCTGTGTATAGCGGTTTTCTTCCGCCTGCATTGCTTTTTGCCAAGGAAATACCATATCCCAAGCCCACAACAACAAGGCAAATGCTATCACTAACCGAATCGCTAAACCTTTCAACTGAATTTCTCTACCGAATAAATAATGAAGCCGAAGTTTAGCAAACTTCGGCTGAGATCAAAATGAATTTACAAAAACGACAAGCGGTTAAATATCAGAAAAAATTTGCAAATTTTTCTGTAAAACCGGCCGCTTGCTGCACCTCTTTCAGTCAGAATCCCTCAATGGCACATATTTGTAACGTATGCCGAATGCTCTGTTTGTTCCCCTTGATGGCGCACGTTTTTTAACGTGTGCCGTATGTTTTTATCAAGTTTGTTTGTTATTCACAAAGGCACTCGTTACAAACGAGCGCCATCTTGAGTTTCTATTTATGGATGGTTTGCTACACTTCTTCCGGTAAGAACCCGCCACTTTGGTGCGCCCAAAGTTTTGCATAAACACCGTTTAAAGCGAGTAGCTCTTCGTGGCTGCCTTGTTCGACAATTTCGCCTTTGTCTAACACAATTAAGCGATCCATCGCCATAATGGTCGATAGACGGTGAGCAATCGCTACTACAGTTTTGCCTTCCATTAGTTCGGTTAAGTTCTCTTGAATAGCCACTTCCACTTCAGAGTCTAAGGCACTGGTTGCTTCATCTAATAATAAAATCGGTGCATCTTTCAACATCACTCGAGCAATCGCAATACGTTGGCGTTGTCCGCCTGAAAGTTTTACGCCTCGTTCGCCGACATGGGCATCGTAACCTGTTCTGCCTTTGGCATCGGTTAAATAAGGAATGAAATCCGCCGCCGAAGCGCGCTCAACCGCACGTAACATCTCTTCTTCCGTTGCCGTCGGGCGACCGTACATCAGATTTTCACGCACAGAACGATGAAGCAAAGAGGTATCTTGCGTCACCAAACCGATTTGAGAGCGCAAGCTCTCTTGAGTGACATCACGGACATCTTGTCCATCCACTTTGACCGAACCGCTTTGCACATCATAAAAACGTAGTAACAAATTGGTGAGCGTTGATTTACCCGCACCGCTACGCCCTACTAAACCGACTTTTTCGCCCGCTTTAATATGTAAATCAAATTTTTTCAGTAACGGTTTGTTTTCGCTATAAGCAAAATCGACGTTTTCAAAACGAATATCGCCTTGTTCAACGGTTAGCGGTTTCGCATTCGGACTATCGACAATGGTATGTGGTTTAGACAGCGTTCCCATGCCGTCTTGTACTGTGCCGATATGCTCAAACAGGCTAGCGAATTCCCACATAATCCATTGAGCCAACCCTTTCAAGCGTAAAGCTAACGCCATAGATGTGGCGATTGCCCCTGCGGTAATCAGTGCATTTCCCCACAGCAATAATCCCATTGCCGCAGAAAAAATGATTAAAGTTACAGCATTGATATAAGTAATGGTGTCAATCAGAGTTACCAAACGCATCTGTTTATGCACTGTGGTCATAAACTCTTCCATGGACTCTTTAACATAGCTGGATTCACGTTTGCCGTGAGAGAACAATTTTACCGTTGCAATATTCGAATAAGCATCGGTAATGCGTCCTGTCATTAAACTGCGTGCATCAGATTGTTCTTGAGATGCTTTTGCCAAACGTGGCACGAAGAACCAAACACTCACGCCAAGTACAACCACCCAAAGCATGAAAGGTAGCAGTAACCACGCATCGAATTGCAATAAAATGACGCTGGATGTGGTGAAGTAGATCACTACATAAACCACCATTTCAATAAAGGTCATCACCACGTCCCGTGTGGCTAATGCTGTTTGCATCACTTTAGCAGAGACTCGTCCTGCAAATTCGTTTTGGTAGAAACTCATGCTCTGCCCAAGCATTAAACGGTGGAAATTCCAACGTAAACGCATCGGGAACACGCCCTGCATACTTTGAAAACGGAAACTGGCGTAGAGATAGGTGGCGATAAAACCAATTACAATCACAAACAGCATAAATAACATACTATGCCATTTTTCCGCCAATAATTGTGACGGACTGTATTTGCCGACCCAATCCACAATTTCCCCGACAAACTGGAATAACGCCGCATCGGTTACGCCGATAATCACACTAAAGAAAATCGCTGCGGCTAAATAAGGGCGCATACCTTTAGTGGCATTCCAAATAAATGGGATTAATTTCGCTTTCGGTGTTTGGGGAATATCGTCGGGATAAGGATCGATTCGGCTTTCAAACCATTCAAAAAGCTTGTTTAACATGGGCTTTCCTTAAAATTCATTTGAAATAGCCGGCGCAAGCATTTCGCTCGTGCCGCTATTTCTTAAATACAAGCGGTCATATTGCTATAAAAATTTGCAGATTTTTAAATACTACGGATTTAACAATTTCTCATCTAATGCCAAATCTTCGTTACGGTTAATACCAATCGGCTGTTTTAACACATTACGAGCGATTTCGTGTGCATCGGCTAAAGAATGTTCTTTATAAGAGCCACATTGATATTCGTTTAATTCAGGGATTTTAGACTCATCCGGCACTTTCTCTAACGCATCACGCATAGACGCTTCCCACGCTTTTGCCACTTCTTCAGCTGAAGGTGAACCGATTAACGACATATAAAATCCCGTACGGCAACCCATCGGTGAAATATCAATAATTTCAACGCTCTCGCTATTTAAGTGATCACGCATAAAGCCAGCGAATAAATGCTCCATGGTATGAATACCGCGTGGCGATAAAATTTCAATGTTCGGGCGGACAAAACGTAAATCGAATACGGTAATCGTATCGCCCTTCGGGGTTGTCATGGTTTTTGCCACACGCACCGCCGGGGCGTTCATTTTGGTATGGTCAACTTTAAAACTGTCTAATAACGGCATAATCTTCTCCTCATTGAATCATTATTCTGCAATGCCCAAATCCCAACTTTGGGCTTCATTTGGGGTTTTGCGTTGTAAACGGAAGCGTTGGTTTGCTTCTGCCTGCGGTTGTACTACTTTACTGGATGGCGTTGCAAATGCAATACCGCCGTTCAACAATTGGCTCATGGTGCCTGAGTTAATGCTGGCGCCACTGAGACTAATATCCATCGTATAACCGGACGCCTGCCAGAACTCACTGTTTTTACGCACTAAATGTTTGTGCGACTGAGCAATGCGCAGGTGAATTAAGACACGATCACCCAATTCGCTGAGGCTTAAACGCTCCACCACGCCCACTTGCATTCCGCGATAAAGTACGGGGGCTTCAGGGGTAATACCGGCGGCATTGGTTGTTTCCAAAATAATCGGTAAACCGTTACTGTATTGGGTTTGAACGGTATCTGTCTCAGCCAGCGAAAATTGGGTTTTGCGCTCGCCGCTGCCGGCTTCAACCTGAATATAATTTTGAACCAGCGCATCGATATTTTTAAAACCGGTAGTGCTGACTTCCAATGAGACGGCTTTAAATTTACTGCCTGCTTTGGCGAGTAAATCATAGTATTGTCCTTGAATGTAAGCGGTCGCTTTTATCTGTTTTTTTGCACTGTCCAGCTCAATATTTTCAACGGCACCGACCGTAAGCCCCATATATTTCACCGCCATTCCTTGACTTAATTTCGAGCCGTCTTTGGCAATCAGGGTTACATAAGTATTGTTCGATATCGCTTTATTGTAATTGGCATAGAGCGTTTTATCGCCTTTTGAGCCTTGGTTATCAAAGCTAATTGCCCCTTTTAAGGTGCGCATGAGAGAACCTGTTTGCACTTTCACGCCGCCCGTTGAAATATCAACGGCAACGGCAGGTTCAATCCAAAAGCGGCTGGTTTCACCCAGTAAATGGCGATATTTGGGCTCAATAAACAGATCGACCTCAAATTGATTTTTTTGCGGCCGAACAGCCAGTACTTCACCGACCTGAAACTGGCGGAAAAGCACCACGGAACCTGAGTCAATACCCGATAACGTTTGTGCAGATAGGGTTAAGGTCGTTTGCTTTTCAGCATTAAATATTCCCGCTTCGGCGCTCTCAACATCTTTGTAGAGCGGGTAGCTTTTTTTCACACTCCCTTCGGCTTTTTTCGGCAAAATCCGCACACCGCCTTTCAGCCAATCTGCGGGCGCTCCCGCCTGTACACGTAAACCGTCTAAGCCAACCGACACATCCAGCTGAGAAATGGCGACAAACCGGCTGTTTGAGGAGACTAAATGGCGATAAGGCGGAAAAATAATCGCTTGGAATGTCACGCCGTCAAGGGATAAAGTGCGTTTTAGGATTTCACCGATTTGTACGTCGTTGTAGTAAATACCTTGTCCTTGATCGACACCGTAAGCCTGCGGTGCGGTTAAATCAATCACTAACGTATTCGGGCGGGTAAGTAAATAATCGGTCTCTTTTTGGACGACAAAATCGGTTTTTGGTTCGCCGCTGCCTTTTTCAATATCGAAATAGATTCCGCGAAACAGTTCGCCTATTTTACTCATCTGTTCTTTATTTAAGCTAAACTTCGGCTCTTTGAGCAGAATTTGAGTGTTAGAACGCAGCAGATCGGCATAATTGGGATCGATCAGCAATGCGCCGGTTGTTTGGGCTGCGTGTGAGTTTTCCGCATTTTCATCAAGGATAGCAGGCTCATTCAGATCCAAACGAGTCAATACGCCGATTTGTAGATTTTGGTAATACACCGGCGTTTCATTTACCTTCAAATTTGGCATTATCGGTAATGTGATATTAACCATGGTACCACGTTGTGCCGCCTTCAAATTTTCATAAAGTTGAAATTTAGCGCCTTGTTCCGCCGTCACCGAATTGTCCGGCGAATCGAACGCCACCGCCCCTTGTACCATTGAGGCAAGGCTGTCGACCGTTAAATTTACGCCCGATAAATTAGCGTTGAAATTAATTCCGCTGATATTCCAAAAATGGCTGTCGGTTTTGACTAGGTTGGCATATTTTTTGTCGATCACCACATCAATTTCGACTTTTTTCTGATCCTGTGTGAAGCGGTAATCGGCGATACTGCCGACCGGAACTTTGCGGAAGTAGACACTGGCGCCTACGGTAACGGAGCCTAAATCCGATGAGATTAATTTCACCAGCAGATCGCCGTCGGTCACATTCATTGTCGGCGGTTCTTCCTCGGCGATAAATTCATATCGGCTTTTGGCATCTTCATTATCGCTGGGTAGCAGGGTAATGTAGTTGCCCGACACTAAGGCGTCTAACCCCGACACCCCCGCTAATGAGGCGCTCGGTTTGACCAGCCAAAATTTAGTCCCTTCTTTTAGAACGGATTTGGCTTCCGCAGTGATCTCCGCTTCTATTTCAACCTCTTTTAACTCGTTGACAAAATAGACCTTTTTAACTTGACCGATCTGTAAACCTTGATAGCGAATCGTCGTTTTACCGGCGGTAATGCCGTCACCTTCATTAAAACGAATGGTAATAACCTGCCCCTGTTCTTTCAAAATTTGAAAAAACAACAGGCTGCCAATCATAAAAGCGACAATCGGCAATAACCAAAAAGGCGAAATTTTTCGAGGTTGGCGCACCTTAGCGGGTACGCTGTTTGGAATATGTTCAGACATAAATTTTCAATTATTCAGATAAATACAAGCGGTGCGATTTTACAAAAATTTTGCAAAATTGCACCGCTTGTCAGCGATTAACGAAGCGAAAAAGCAGAACTATTTTTTCTCTTTTTCATCACATTTTTGAATGTTGCTGCATTTGCCGTATAAGTAGAGGCTGTGATTGGCAAGCTCAATACCGTGCTGCTGGCTGATTTCGCGTTGTCGACGTTCAATTTCGGAGTCTTTAAATTCAAACACTTTGCCACAGTCCATACAGATAATGTGGTCGTGTTGATGGTTCATATTTAATTCATAAACCGCTTTATTCGCATCAAAATTATGGCGGGTGAGAATGCCGACCTCTTCAAATTGATTTAATACACGATAAACCGTTGCCAAGCCGATTTCAGATTGCTTGTCTAAGAGTAGTTTATAAATGTCTTCCGCTGAAAAATGTTGCATTTGCTCACGAGTTTGTTGCATTAACTCAAGAATGGTTAAGCGTGGCTCGGTCACTTTTAAGCCGACTTTTTTCAGTAGTTTTACATTTTCTTCTGACATATCTCCTCCAATAGATATATTAAGCGAGTTCCGCTAAATACATTTCATCAAAAATTTGTTTACACCAGCGGTTAACACGTTCTTCGGTAAGTTCCGGTTGGCGATCTTCGTCGATACATAAGCCGACGAAAGTGTCATCGTCAATTAACGCTTGGGAGGCTTCAAAGGTATAACCTTCCGTCGGCCAGTGTCCGACGATAGTACCGCCGTTCGGCTCAATCACATCACGCACAGTTCCCATGGCATCACAGAAATATTCCGCATAGTCTTCTTGGTCGCCGCAACCGAAAATGCCGACGATTTTGCCGGTAAAATCAATCTCTTTTAAGGTTGGCATAAAATCGTCCCAATCCGCTTGAGATTCGCCGTAGTACCACGTTGGAATACCGATTAATAAGAAATCGTAAGCTTCAATATCTTCTTTCGTGCTTTTTGCAATATCACGAATATCCACTAGGTTTGCACCCAGCTGTTTTTGAATCATCTTAGAAATGTTTTCTGTGTTTCCGGTATCGCTACCGTAAAATAAACCGACAACTGCCATTTGAAATACCTATTTGTTGCTTGATTCAATGGATTCCCCATTGAGATAATCGTTTAAAATGAGTTCAATTAACTGCCCGCGGGACAGTCCTTTTACCGCTGCTTTTTGTTCTAATGCCATCACCAAATCCGAATGCAGTTTTAACTCAACACGCTTTAAACCGGATGAGCGATCTCTTTTTAACTGATTTCGTTTATTGATACGAAGTTGCTGCTCTCGGCTTAACGGATTTGTGCGAGGTCGCCCAACTTTCGGCATATTTGCGAACAGATCTAGCGTAATACAATCTGAATCTTGCTTTGCCATTACTACAATTCTTGGGCTTCTTAATGCCTCATTCAGATGAGAATGAGAAGCCGATTATTAAAGTGCGAACTATACCATAATCAAAATTTATTGAAAATGGATCGGTGAGTTTTCCCGTTGGTTTTACTCTTTTACTTTATAAGTTGCAACCATTGCCTCACGTAAAATATTGTTGATCCGAGTTTGATAGCCCTTACCTTGGCTTTTCAGCCAATTTAAAATATCAGCGTCAAGGCGGATGGTGGTAGGCAATTTGCGCGGTTTATAAAACGGGTTATTGATCGCACCTTTTAGAAAATCATCTTCTAATTGTGCTATATCATCGGTATCAATCTCGCTGTCTGCCATTTTTTTTAACGCTTCAATTTCTTGCATTTGTGCTTCGGTCAAAGAAAATGCTTCATCTGTTTCTAATTTATAACGAACAATTTTTTTCATAATGTTTTCTCTCCTGACTTGTGGCTTTTCGAGCGGAAATAATACGGATAATTTCCGTATTGTTGTCAATAAAAACAGTATGAGCAACCAACACCACTAAACATCCGCCAACCATACCTAATGTCTGCCAGCGGTATTCGCCGTTTTCAAATCGATCTTGTTTTGAAACGGCATTGGGATCGGCAAATACTCGTGTTGCAACCTCAAAAGAGATCTTGTGCTTTTTTAAATTACTGTCGTTTTTATTTTTATCCCATTCAAAACGAATTTCCATAATCTATCTTGAACAACAATTTTGTACATACTTTTATGTTATCACAAAATTAGAAGTTGTCTATTTTTTATTCCTGAATCTCCGCAAACTTCCCATCCAGTAACAGTGCTAAATCCTGCGGGCTTAATTCCACATCTAATCCCCGCTTTCCGCCTGATACAAAAATCGTGGCAAACTGTTGCGCCGAAATATCAATAACCGTCGGCAAGCGCTTTTTTTGTCCGAGCGGGCTGATTCCGCCAAGCAAATAACCTGTGGTTTTTTGTGCAATCTCTTTGTCTGCCATTTCTACTTTTTTCACACCGAGCGCTTGCGCTGCTTTTTTCAAACTCAGCATTTTAGAAACCGGCACCACCATCACCGCCAATTTTTTCTGATCGCCGTTTTCAGCCACTAACAGTGTTTTAAAGACTTGATCGGCGTTTAAACCGAGTTTATCCACCGCCTCTTGCCCGAAATTCGTGTTATTCGGATCGTGATCATAAGGGTGAAGTTGGAAAGTAATTTTCTGTTTTTTCAATAAATTAATCGCAGGTGTCACGGTTTTTCCTTTCGCAATAGCCATAAAAAAAGTAGAATTTGGCTTTATTTTGACGAGAGAGAATAAAAATGGCAAATATTCGTTTAGCAATAGCCGCAGATTTTTTACTGGCTGAGAAATTATTAGAAACCTTAGCACAGAGCGGTTTAGAATTTGAACAGATTTCCGCCGTGGAATTAGAAAGTTTCGGTGAAGAACATTCTTTACGTTTCGGGGCAAAAGCGGTAGAACAAATTGCGCCGGATGAGGTGGAATGGTCGCAATTTAGCCACGTACTCTTTGCGGGGAAAATGGCAAACGCCGAATTGCTTGCCCAAGCGGTGCAAGCGGGGTGCATCGTTTTAGATCTATACGGCATCAGCGCCTTGATCGGTAATGTACCGGTCGTGGTGCCAAGTGTGAATAACGAGATGGTCGCCAACGTACGGGAACGCAATATTGTGGCGTTAGCGAACCCGCAAATCAGCCAGCTTGCTCTTGCGTTAAAACCGTTGCTCGATCAGCCGCTTCAACAGATTTTTGTGACTTCATTATTGCCATCCGCCTATTTTGGCGATGAAAAAGTACGCGAACTGGCAGGGCAAACCGCACAACTGCTAAACGGCATTCCCCTTGATGACGAGAAACCGCGCGTGGCGTTTGATACCGTCCCGGCAAATGCGCAGGGCGATGAAGCACATTTGCCGTTTTCCCGAGCCTTTGAGCTGCAACTTGCAAAAGTTTTACCGAATCTGACCGCTTGTGTGACTTTCCATTCGCTGCAAGTACCCGTTTTCTATGGTGTTTCGCAAATGGTAACGGTGCAATCGGAATATGCCCTTGACGCTAACCAATGTAGCGAACAGTGGCAACAACAAGAATGGGTTGAGTTTAATGCCGAGACTGTCGTTACCCCAGTGAAAAACGGTGAAAACGACGAAACCAATCTGTTACAAATCAGCCAGCTATTGAATAAAAACGACAATACACTGCAATTCTGGACTGTCGCCGATGAACAACGTTTCAGTCTATCGTTCTTAGCGGTGGAATTGTTGAAAGAAGTATTGATGTATGAATAGACTTTAAAGAGTTAGCGACGTAACTGATAGAATGGTGTAATTATCTGATTTTGAATCAATAATTTTATACGTAGATATAAATTCTTTTTCTCATTCGCTTGATGGAGAGATAATGCTCGAAAGAGTGTCAGTCTATTTTGAGCAGAGAGAGGATAGCAAGCGGTCAGATTTCTCTAAAAATTTGCAAATCCTCTCTCTGAAAGCAAACGTTTTGTACTTATTTCGTAACTGCCATTTCTAATTTTGAAACCGCTTCTTTTCCTTTTTCTTCAGAAACTTGTTCCAAATCTGCTCCTCCAACCATTAATCCCATTTTTATATATTGACGAATAAAGTAATTTTTCCCGCTTTCTGTATTGATATTGAGATCATTATTACTAAATTCAGATTCTGTTGAAATTTTATGACTACCCGCTGTCACTTGTTTATAGAAAAAGGTATCAGGAGCAGATTCACCAATAAGTTGATCATCTATGTAAAGTTTTTTCTTCAATGCTTTCCCGATGAAAGAATCTCGATAAATATATAGTCCAGAATTGCCTTTATTTGGAAGGCTAAATTTTTTTGCTTGTTCACTTTCTGCTTTAGGTGCCATTGATGTGGTTGCAGAACAAGCCGTTAATACTAAGCTTATTCCAAGAATACTTGCTAGAGAAAATAATTTTTTCATTTATTTCTTTTCCTATTAATAAGAGAATCTAATTATTAGAAGTTATAACGTAAACCAATGTTTGCCCCGGCAGCATAAGCATCGGAAGCCACTCTGTTATATTCAATATTGACGTTTAGAGCCATATTGTTAGTTAATTTATATTGCACACCCCCTAATACACCAAAGCCGATTCTTGATTCACTGACTGATTCAGAAAATGAATCATAACTATTTAAGGCTACTTCGGTATCAAATTTATTATAAGAAACTCGCAAACCGACATAAGGGGTGAAATTACTAGATGATTTAAAATCATAAAAACCGGTTACACCTAAAGATTTAAGTTTGAGAGATAAATCGGCTGAAAAATATTCATCCGTATAACTTTCTTTAACTTTTCCGAAATTGGTGTAATCCACCGCTGTTCGGAAGTTATTTTGGAAGTCATAACCAATGCTTAAACGTTGGCTAAAGACTGTTCCGCTAAGAACTTCATCACCGCCCGCTTCATCTTCCAATGCAACTCTAGATGAACCTAAATCAGCTTGTACGTATACTTGGGAATGAGCGGATAATGCGAAAGTAGATAGCAATGCCGCAATAAGTAATTTTTTCATAGTATAAGACCTTTAAATATGTGAAAATAACGTTGGTTGCATTACAGAAATGCGCTGTGATTTTATGTAACTTAACTATATTACGACAGCAACAAACAAGGCGAATAATCACCGAGTTTTGACAGAATTTATTCAAATTAGACAGGAACATAGAAATGGGAATGCACGATAAAATTCGTATGATGAGAGAGCTCCATCAATGGTCACAGGAAGATATGGCTGAAAAAATGAATATGTCGCCTAGTGGTTATGCCAAAATTGAACGTGGAGAAACAAGACTTCAATACGATAAACTAGTGCAAATTGCTCAAATTTTTAATATTAGTTTGGCTGATTTAGTTGATAGTGAAAAAGGTGTCATTTTTTGTATGAATGATAATAGCGACTATATCTATACCAATTATGGTTCAAGCAATGAAGGGCTATCTTTCGAAATAGAAAAACTAAAATTGCAACTAGCTCATAAAGATGAGTTACTCGTTCAAAAAGACAAAGAATTAGAATCTCTACGAAAAATGCTTTCACTTTTAGAAAACAAACTTTCATAAGTAAACCGGCACGTTATAACATTTACGCAAACGATTACGTGTTTTTCATAACATCTATTGAGTAATTTTTCTATTTTGGCTACACTCCGAGCGAAATAGCCAAGACTTCCTCTCTTTTGTGTGCTAAACACAGTCGGTTGCCTTCGTCGATTTCATTTCTATCTCATTTCTTGAAATTTCTTTATTGTATTTAAGAGGCACTATGCTTGAACGTTTATTTCAATTAAAAGCAAAAGGCAGTAATGTCAAAACCGAGCTTGTGGCGGGGATTACCACTTTCTTTACGATGGTGTATATCGTTTTCGTTAACCCATCGATTCTTGGTGTGGCGGGTATGGACACTCAAGTCGTATTTGTCACTACTTGTTTAATCGCCGCTTTCGGCACCATTGCGATGGGCTTATTCAGTAACTTGCCAATCGCCCTCGCACCGGCAATGGGGTTAAACGCATTCTTTGCCTTTGTGGTGGTTCAGAAGCTCGGCTATTCGTGGCAAACAGGGATGGGCGCGATTTTCTGGGGTTCCGTCGGTTTATTTGTGTTAACCGTATTACAAGTCCGCTATTGGTTTATGTCTGCGATTCCGCTTGGTTTGCGGGTCGGTATCGGCGCAGGTATCGGCTTATTTATCGCCTTAATCGGCTTTAAAAACATGGGCTTAGTGGTGGCGAATCCGGCAACTTTAGTGGCGTTAGGCGAATTACACGATCCAAAAGTGTTAATGGGGATTTTAGGCTTCTTCATTATCGTGGTACTGGCGGCAAAAGGTATTCATTCGGGCGTGTTGATTTCTATCGTGGTTGTCACTGCATTAGCATTACTCTTTGATCCTGATGTCAAATTCTCCGGTGTCATTTCCACACCGCCAAGCCTTGAAGCGGTGGTAGGGCAAGTCGATGTCGCAGGGGCATTAGATACCGCCTTGCTGGGGATTATCTTCTCCTTTATGTTGGTTAACTTATTTGACTCATCAGGCACACTAATTGCAGTTACGAACAAAGCTGGAATTGCAGATGAACAAGGACGTTTCCCGAAAATGAAACAAGCGCTTTATGTCGATAGTGTCAGTGCTATGGCAGGTTCTTATATGGGAACCTCGGCAATCAGTACCTATATCGAAAGTGGATCGGGCGTGTCTGTTGGCGGACGTACAGGCTTAACCGCCGTGACTGTCGGGGTACTTTTCCTGTTAACCATCTTCTTTTCCCCGCTGGCAGCGGTTGTACCCGCCTATGCCACGGCGGGAGCATTGGTTTTCGTCGGTATTTTAATGGCATCGAGCCTGATTGAAGTGAAATGGGACGATTTAACAGAAGCCACGCCGGCATTTATCACCACGGCGATGATGCCGTTTACCTATTCGATTACCGAAGGAATTGCTTTCGGCTTTATCAGCTATTGTGTGATGAAACTTTGTACCGGTAGAGCCAAAGAGATTAACCCGGCAGTTGCAGTCGTTTCATTGCTGTTTATCGCCAAATTTGTTTGGGTCGGCTAATGCGACAAGCGGTCGGTTTGACAGAAAAATTTGCAAAAATTTTGTCAAAACAGACCGCTTGTATGAAAAGGAGAAAACATGCAAAAACTACTTTTTATTATCAATGCTGCACCGTATGGTAATGAAACATTTTTCAGCGGGCTGCGTTTAGCGCTACAAATTCAAGAGCAGCACCAAGCGGAGATCAAGCTGTTTTTAATGTCTGATGCCGTCGTGGCGGGATTGGCGAAACAAAATCCGACGGAAAGTTATCATGCACAGCAGATGTTAGAGATCTTAACCGCTCAAGGCGCTCAGGTAAAATTATGCAAAACCTGCGCTAATGCAAGAGGGATCTCGGCATTGCCGTTAGCCGAAGGTGTTGAAATCGGCACTTTAATTGAATTGGCTGATTGGACGATGGCAGCCGATAAGGTACTCAACTTTTAAGGGAAATTATGACAACAAGATTAACGCCCGATGAGGCGATTGATATCGCCTACGATATTTTTCTCGAAATGGCGGGGGAAAACCTCGATCCTGCCGATATTTTACTGTTTAATCTTCAGTTTGAAGAGCGTGGTGCGGTGGAGATGGTTGAAACCGGTGACAATTGGGATGAGGAAATTGGCACTCTTATTGACCCCGACGCTTTTGCGGAAGTGTGGGTCGGTTTGGTTAATGACCAAGATGAAATGGATGATGTGTTTGCCCGTTTCCTGATTTCACATGAAGCGGAAAACCGTGAATACCACGTAATTTGGAAGGAATAATATGGCGGAAATTTCACCTTTTTCACAACAGTTTAGAGAGGCGATGGCGCATCTTTCCTCAGCAGTTAGTATCGTGACCAGTGAAGGACAAGCGGGTAAAGTGGGCATTACCGTATCTTCCGTTTGTTCGGTCACCGATTCACCTGCCACATTGCTGTTTTGTATCAACCAAAACAGCCAATTGCACGATGTGATTAAACAAAACGGTCGAGTGTGTGTGAATGTACTGAACCATCAGCAAGAAGAATTGGCGAAACATTTTGCCTGTATGCTACCCAGTACGATGGAAGAGCGTTTTGAATGGGATATCTGGCAACCAAATACCCAACAGCCCAGCTTAAAGGACGCTGTAGCAGCATTACAAGGTAAAATTACCAACCACTATACGGTGGGGACACACACTATCTTTATTGTTGAACTTGACCACATTCAGACCATACCACAAACAAGCTTAGTCTATTTTGCCCGTCAGTTTAAAGCCGTTGAAATTTGATATGTATCAAAAGAGTATAAAGACCGACTAAAACAGTCGGTTTTTTTATTGCTTTGCAGAGCAAAAAGCATAAGATTATGCCGTCTAAGATGAGAGGAGAAACTATGCAAAACCTTATTTGTTATAAACAGATGCCCGTTTGGACGAAAGAGAGCCTGCCGCAAATGTTCCAAGAAAAACATAATACCAAGGTCGGTACTTGGGCAAAATTAACCGTTCTGAAAGGTGCAATTAAATATTATGAACTGACGGAAGAGGGAGATATCGTCAGTGAAGAGATTTTTGATGTGAATCATCAACGCCCGTTTGTCGAACCGCAAGTTTGGCATAAAGTAGAGGCGATGACGGATGATTTAGAGTGCCAACTTGCATTCTATTGTAAGCCGGAAGATTATTTTGCCAAAAAATATAATCTCACAACCACCCATTCGGAAGTATTAAATGCAGTGAACTATATTCAGTCGGGCAAAGTGTTGGATTTAGGCTGCGGGCGAGGGCGCAATGCGCTGTATTTGAATTTGTTAGGTTTTGATGTTACAGCGCTCGATCATAATCAAGAAAGTATTGATTTTCTTAACTATATGATTGAAAAAGAAGGCGCCCAAAATATCAAAACGGAGCTTTACGATATTAATCAGGCAAATGTCGAGGGCGAATTTGATTTGATTGTTTCCACTGTGGTGATGATGTTTTTAAAGCGTGAACGTATTCCTGCCATTATTGAGAATATGCAGAAAAATACCAAAGCGGGCGGCTACAACTTGATTGTGTGTGCAATGAGTACCGATGATTATCCTTGCCCAATGCCTTTTTCTTTCACTTTTAAAGAAGGGGAGTTAAAAGAGTATTATCAAGGCTGGGAATTGGTTAAATACAATGAGGATTTGGGGCATCTACATAAAACGGACGAACACGGCAATCGCATTCAGTTGAGATTTGCGACGATGTTAGCAAGGAAAAAAAGTATAACCTTATAGCTATTTGAGTCGTTGTATTTGAAAGGAGGGTTAACACCTTTGATTCGGTATTAACCCTTTCTTTTTTTAAGCGGTCGTTTGCTAAAAATTGGCAAAAATAGACCGCTTGTTGATCTTCACTAAAGCACTTCAATCGCCTTATACTGCGTCTGTAATTTCTCAAGTCCGTCTTGGTACTCTTGCATTTTTTCACGCTCTTTGGCAATAACTGCTTCCGGGGCTTTTGCGACAAAGGCTTCGTTGCTAAGTTTGCCTTCGATACGTTTCACTTCGCCTTGAAGTTTCTCGATCTCTTTGGTCAAACGAGCAAGCTCGGCATCTTTGTTGATAAAGCCAGCCATTGGCACTAATACTTCCGCATTACCCACCAATTTCGCCACAGAAAGTGGAGCTTCTTCGCCTTGGGCAAGCACTTGTACGCTGTCTAACTTCGCCATTGCTTTTAACAAGCGGTCGTTTTCCGCTAACATTTTGCAATGTTCATCAGATAGATTACGCACTAAGAAATCCAAGCCTTTGCTTGGGGCGATGTTACATTCTGCACGGATATTACGCACTGCCACAATCAACTCTTTTAACCAGTTGATTTGCATTTCCGCCGCTTCGTCAATTTGGTTTTCTTCCACTTTCGGGAAAGGTTGTAACATAATAGTATCACCTTCTACCCCTGCAAAGCCTTTCACTTTCTGCCAGATTTCTTCCGTGATAAACGGAATAATCGGGTGCGCTAAACGCAATAGTTTTTCCAACACACGCACGAGAGTTTGGCTTGCACCACGTTTTTGAGCGTCTGTGCCGTTGGCAAACACAGGTTTGGTGAGTTCTAAGTACCAGTCACAGAATTGGTTCCAAGTGAACTCGTAAATGGTATTTGCCGCTAGGTCGAAACGGTATTGGCTTAAGGCATCACGAAACTCGCCCACAGTGCGGTTGAATGTGGATTCGATCCAACGATCCGCTAAGCTGTATTCCACTTCGCCTGCCGATAAATCTAATTTATCGTTGGTGAGTACGAAACGGCTCGCATTCCATAATTTGTTACAGAAATTGCGGTAGCCTTCCAAACGTTTCATATCCCAGTTGATGTCACGTCCGTTGCTTGCTAATGCCGCCAAGGTGAAACGCAAGGCGTCCGTACCGTGTGGGGCGATACCGTTCTCGAACTCTTTACGGGTCGCTTTGGCAATTTTTTCTGCCAACTGCGGTTGCATCATATTGCCAGTGCGTTTTTCAAGCAGATCTTCAAGGCTGATACCGTCAATCATATCAATCGGGTCTAACACGTTCCCTTTTGATTTCGACATTTTTTGCCCTTGTTCATCACGGATCAAACCTGTTACATACACGGTTTTGAACGGCACTTGCGGTTTGCCGTTTTCATCTTTGATGAAGTGCATCGTAAACATAATCATACGAGCTACCCAGAAGAAGATGATGTCAAAGCCTGTGATTAACACATCGGTCGGGTGATACATTTTGAGTTCTTTCGTTTGCTCTGGCCAACCCAAGGTTGAGAATGTCCATAAGCCAGATGAGAACCAAGTGTCCAACACGTCTTCATCTTGTTTTAAGGCTAAATCTGCCGATAAGTTGTATTTTGTACGCACTTCCGCTTCATCGCGTGCCACATAAACGTTGCCTTCCGCATCGTACCACGCAGGGATACGGTGTCCCCACCATAATTGGCGAGAAATACACCAGTCTTGAATATCACGCATCCAAGAGAAATAGAGATTTTCATACTGTTTCGGCACGAATTGAATTTCGCCGTCTTCCACCGCTTTGGTTGCCACTTCGGCAAGCGGTTTCACGCTCACATACCATTGGTCTGTCAGCATCGGTTCAATCGGCACACCACCACGGTCGCCATAAGGCACTTTTAAGTCGTGTGGTTTGATTTCTTCTAACAAGCCAAGGGCTTCAAAGTCCGCCACGATTTTCTTACGAGCGGCAAAACGCTCTAAACCTTGATAATCCGCTGGAATAAGTGCGGTGTAATTTTCTAAAGGTTTACCGTCTGAGCCGATAATTTCCGCTTCCGCACGAATGTCCGCATTTAAGGTCATCACGTTCACCATTGGCAACTGATGGCGTTTGCCCACTTCATAGTCGTTGAAGTCGTGAGCAGGGGTAATTTTCACCACGCCCGTACCGAACTCACGATCTACATAATCGTCCGCAATAATCGGAATTTCACGGTTTGCAAGCGGTAGGATTACGGTTTTGCCGATCAAAGACTGGTAACGTTCATCTTCAGGGTGAACCGCCACCGCCGTATCGCCTAACATCGTTTCAGGACGAGTAGTCGCCACCACCAAATAATCTTTACCGTCCGCCGTTTTCGCACCGTTGGCTAACGGATAACGGAAATGCCACAGCGAGCCTTTGCTCTCTTTGTTTTCCACTTCAAGATCGGAAATCGCTGTGTGTAATTTCGGATCCCAGTTTACCAAGCGTTTGCCACGATAAATCAATCCTTCTTCGTGTAAACGCACGAACACTTCTTTTACCGCATTGGACAAACCTTCGTCCATCGTAAAACGCTCACGATCCCAGTCGATTGAGTTACCTAAACGACGCATTTGCTGTCCGATCGTGCCACCTGAATAGGCTTTCCACTCCCAGATTTTATTAATGAACGCTTCACGCCCGTAATCGTGACGAGTTTTACCTTCTTCCGCCGCAATTTTGCGTTCCACCACCATTTGGGTTGCAATCCCTGCGTGGTCTGTACCCGCTTGCCATAGGGTGTTATTGCCTTCCATACGGTTAAAACGGATTAAAGTATCCATTAAGGTTTGCTGGAATGCGTGCCCCATATGCAAACTCCCCGTCACATTTGGCGGTGGAAT
This sequence comes from Glaesserella sp., assembly GCA_041809245.1. Lineage (GTDB taxonomy): Bacteria > Pseudomonadota > Gammaproteobacteria > Enterobacterales > Pasteurellaceae > Glaesserella. The sequence continues at coordinate 699 of JBGXMX010000043.1, read as the reverse complement.
TGCGATACAGTAACTTGGAACATTCGGGTTTTCATTCGGCTTAAAATAGCCTTGTTCTTCCCAGTGTTTATAAAGTGCTTGTTCGACTGCCGATGAGTCGAAACGATCTGCCATTTCGAATTTTGTTGTCATTGGTTTTTCTCTATTTGATATAGTTTATTAAACTTTTTTAGCTGAATTCTTTATTTTTTCAATATCATTTAGTATAAAATTGTATTCCTTTCCTTGATTACTGTAGATGTAACTAGGAGGAATATTATCTTTACCTTGAGAGTTTCTATACGTACCAGATACAGCAATACTATCAGTTATAACTGTATGTGTTCTTAACATAACGTCCGTTACATATATTTCAATGTCAGCACTATCTTCTTTCTTACGTTTTAAATCTTTAATAACATCTTTTATTTTGGTTGCATATACTCCAACATCTTTACCATTTTGACGACAAAGGACATTTTCACATTCTGCTTCAGGATCAAAAAGAATAATAATTGTTTTTTTACTTTTATCACTGTACCTTTCTGATAATTCGGTTGAATTATTAGATAAAAAGTTTTTTCCATCATTCATTGCTATGATAAGTTTACTAGAATTAACTATATCAATATTTAAACTCTTCATGTTATTGGTATTAACGATTCCAATTAACCCCGTTTGTATAATTTGATCTCTAAATGGAACTAATTCATTCTTTAT
>JBGXMX010000042.1:0-15217 GCA_041809245.1 Glaesserella sp. | reverse complement strand
TGCTATTGATATGCCGACTTATGGTATGACCCAAGTTAATCCGAATAAAACGGTAACTTATGATGATTGGATCCAACTCGGCAGCGATTATATTGAGCTGGAAAAACGCAAAGACGACCGCCCGATTTTTCTTTACGGATTAAGTGCCGGCGGTATGGAAACCTATGATGTGGCGGCAAAAAACGGCAAAGTGGCAGGGATTATCGGAATGACCTTTCTCGATCAACGTAATCCGCTGGTGCGTAAAACCACGGTGCGAAATTGGGTGATTGATCGCATTGGCACGCCGTTAATGCCGCTTGCGATCAAACTGGGGCTAGGAGGTCTGAAAATGCCGATGAGTTTGGTGTCTAAAATGTCGGCGTTAAGCAATTCAAAAGCGGTAATGCAGGCGTTTATGCAAGATAGCACTTCAGCAGCAAACTGGGTAACGCTCGCATTTTTACACAGCTATATGTATCACCAACTTGTCTGCGAACCTGAAATGTTCGATGTTTGCCCGATTTTATTAACCCAACCTGAAGAAGATGCTTGGACACCGCTTGCCTTGAGCGAGCCGTTTTTGGCACGCATTAAACAGGTTCCTGTGCAAACTGTTTTGCTGCCTGAGGGCGGACATTATCCTGTGGAAGAGCGGGCATTATCGGCGTTGCATCAACAGGTCTTACACTTTATTCAACAACAATTAAACAAGGAAATATAATGTTATTTCAACCATTTACCTTTTCTAACGGCCAAACAGCCAAAAACCGTTTTTTCAAATCCGCAATGGAAGAACAGCTTGCCAAACAAAACCAACCGACAATGCCGTTGGTGCAACTTTATGACACTTGGGCAAAGGGTGGCGCTGGCGTGTTGGTGACGGGCAACGTGATGGTTGCTGAAAACGGCAAAGGCTCAATCAACGATGTGGTACTCACAGACGAACGCAGTTTGCCGATTTTGCAACAATGGGCGAAAGCTGGCACGCAAGACGATAGCTTGCTGATTATGCAGATTAACCACGCAGGCAAACAGTCGCCCAAAGTGTTGTCGCCAACGCCTGTGGCACCGAGTGCGGTAGCGTTGCAGGGAATGGACGGCTTTATCAATCCGCCCAGAGCTTTAACCGAAGCCGAAATTGACACCTTAATTCAGCAATTTGCCGCCACCGCAAAAATCGCCGAAAAAGCCGGATTTTCGGGCGTGCAAATTCACGCCGCGCACGGCTATTTAATCAGTCAATTTTTATCGCCGCACCACAACCGCCGTGAAGATAAATGGGGCGGCAGCCTTGAAAACCGTATGCGATTTTTAGTGGAAATTTACCACGCCATTCGTGCGGTGGTGCAGCCTGAATTTTTGGTCGGCTTAAAACTCAACTCGGCGGATTTCCAAAAAGGCGGTTTTGATGAAACGGACAGCATTCAAGTGGTGCAAAAAATGGCGGAATTAGGCATTGATTTTATTGAGATTTCAGGCGGCAACTATGAAAGCCCCGAAATGCTAACCGCCAAAGCCAGCACGCAAACGCGTGAGGCGTTTTTCTTGGATTATGCCGAAAAAGCCCGTGCCGTCTGCAACGTGCCGCTGATTATCACAGGCGGTTTCCGTAGTGAAAACGCAATGAACGAGGCACTGCAAAGCGGACATCTGGATTTTATCGGCATCGCCCGACCTTTTGCCCTACAACCTGATTTACCGAACCAAATTCAACAAGGCAACTATCAAACCATCGTGACCAACCGCATAAAAACAGGTTTCGCCCCTGTAGATAACAAGCTCGGTGCGGTGCTGGAAATGGATTGGTATATGGCACAAATGGCGTTAATCGGCAATGGCAAACAACCTAATCCTAAACTTTCGCCGTGGAAAGTGTTGCTAAAAGCACTTTGGGAGAACGGCAAGGCAGGGTTGAGTACGGGGAGATCTTAGGAAAGCGATGTTATGTGGCAGTAGCACAGATAGCAGTAACATAAAAATCAATTTTAGGAAAATTTATGTATGGGCTGGGATAAATCTCACTCCTGCGAAAAAAATTAAATGTTTGTGTAAGTGTTACATAATGCCGTAAAAAAGAGCGGTGGGATTTACTAATCCCACCGCTTTCTGCTATTCAATCTAAAACATCATTATAAATCAAAAGACTGAACCACATTAACGTGCAAACGCACATCAATATTGCCACGAGTAGCATTAGAGTATGGGCAGACGGCGTGGGCTTTTTCGATTAAGGTTTTTGCCTCTTCCAAATTTAAGCCTTCAACGGTAATGGTAATGTCTAAATCTAAACTAAATGCACCATCTGCTTTTTGTCCGATACCCACGCCAACGGTGGTGCTTGATTTGGTGGGTTTTAAGCCTAAACTTGGAGCAACGTGGTTCATTGCACTGTCAAAACAGGCGGCATAGCCCATTGCAAAAAGTTGTTCAGGATTAGTGCCGACTTTACCGCTTTCGTTTTGAAAGCCGACTAAATCAAAGCCGATAGAGCCGTCATCTACTTGAGTACGTCCGTCACGACCGCCGGTTGCGGTTGCTGATGTTTTGTAAAAAATCTTCATTTTATTTCCTTTTGTTTCAGTTGGTTAATAAGTTTGGTATGCTGTCTTGACTTATTTACAAAGCGATAGCAACACCGTAGTTAAAAAAGCAAGTTGCGATAAGCTATAAAACACAAAGCCTTTTGTGGTGCTTATGTTTTTTTGTGCTACGACACCGAAGGCGATATAGACCACGACAAGTAACAACTTTATCGCTAACCAAGTTTCTGTAAATGGCGACCAAGAGCCGATAAACATCAGCAATACCCCTGTTAAGAGTAAAAAGCTGTCGTTAATGTGCGGTAAAATTCGCAAGGGCAATGATAAAGTTGCATCTGGGTTTCGGCGTTTTAGCCAAAAACGTAGGTTGAACAAGATAAAACTGCAAATAACAAACAGTATGTGTGCGTATTTTATAGGCAAATATAATGAATACATAATCGGTTATCCTGCAAAAATTAGGTGATGTTATTGTATTGATTTTTCTTTGAATGATGTATATGATTTCTGCAAGTTGCTTGCCTAATTCTCTAAATTATTATGCTTTCAGATAGTCAGTTTAAACGCTTATTACAGCTTATTCCCCATAATCAAACCTATCATTCACCGATTAAAGGTCTGCTTATTCATCATAGCGATCAGCCGTTTTCCTATGAAAACGTGATCCAAGAGCCAAGTATTTGCATTGTGGTAAATGGCGAGCGTGAAGTGCGGTTGGGGGAGCAATATTTTTTATTTGACCCACGACATTTTATGTTCTGTCCTGTGGATATTCCGATGTGTGGCAAGATTACTAAAGCAAGTCCTGAAGAGCCTTTTGTGGTGTTATCAATGAAAATTGATTTACAAGCGGTGAATAAAATATTGTTAGAGCAAACTTTGCCGGTTGCAAAATCTGAGATAAATCCGCCCGCTTTTACGCAATGGTATTTAAAGAGTGAATTGAAAAATGCCTTTGCACGTTTATTGCTCTTGCACGAAAATCCAAATGATATAGCATTTCTTGCACCGCTTATTCAACAAGAAATCTATTACCGATTGCTCAAAGGCGAGCAGGGAAACAAGTTGAAACAGATGGTGAGTTTTGGTTCAAATACGCAAAAAATCGCCAAAGCGACCCAGTATTTGCAACGGCATTTTCGTGAAATTGTGCGGATAGAAACGCTGGCGGAATTATGCGGAATGTCGCTGTCGGGTTTTCATCATCACTTCAAAGAAATCACCACACTATCGCCGTTGCAATATCAAAAATCCCTACGATTAATGGAGGCGAAACGAAGGATTTTGCAAGAAAATATGGCGATTGCCGAAACTGCCTATCAAGTAGGCTACGAAAGCCCAAGTCAATTTAGCCGAGAGTATAAACGCTATTTTGGTCTAGCACCGAGTGTGCAGGCGGGGGGATAAAGTGCGGTGGTTTTGCAAAAGATTTTACACGCACCCTACCGAAAATTTTTCAAAATTTATTTCCTTTTATTTCAGTAACTTAAAAAATATTTCCATTTCTTACATTTTTGTAAGTACTTCTTAAAAGTGGGTTTTTCACTATAATACGCCACATCAACAAACGAATTAACTTAATCAACTTAAACAGAGGTAAACAAAATGAAAAAAATCGCAGTCATCGGTGCAACAGGTTATGTGGGTAGCGCAGTGGTCGCAGAATTGGCAAGTCGTGGTCATCAAGTTACGGCATTTGCACGTAACACTGATAAAGTAGTAAAAGCAGACAACGTACAAGCGGTCAGTTTTGACGTAAATTCTGCAAATTTCGCACAGCAGTTAAAAGGCTTTGATGCGGTAATTAGTGCCTTTAACCCGGGTTGGACAAATCCAAATATCGCCGAAGATTTTACCCGTGGGGCGAATGCGATTACCGAAGCGGCAAAAGCGGCGCAAGTGCCTTATTTATTGGTGGTTGGTGGTGCGGGCAGCTTATATGTAGCGCCAAACGTGCAACTGATTGATACGGACGCTTTCCCGAAAGAGATTTTTGCAGGAGCAAATGCGGCGCGTAATCTGCTTAACGATTTACGTGATCGCCGTGATGTAAACTGGGCGTTTATTTCTCCGCCTGCATTATTAGGCGTAACGGGCGGTTATAGCGAAGATTGTACGGGCGAATACCGTTTAGGTGATGATTATTTATTGATGAACGGTGAAGCTCCGGCGGGTATCAGCGTGACAGACTTAGCGATTGCGATTGCTGACGATGCGGAAAAACAAGCGCATTTATTCAAACGCTTTACTGTCGCAAGCAAATAACGGAAATTAGATTAAAATACCGTTTATATTTAGCTAATAACGATAAAACAAGCGGTGGGGTTTGATGAGAAATTTGCAAATTTCCTAGAAAACTCCACCGCTTGTAGTCTAATTGGCTTGCTTAATCCCGCGAATAATTTGGCAATGCTCGACATCATTGGCGTGGCAGCCGACAAACTGCTGCAAAAACCGTTTTACTTGTTGTAATTGCTCGATTTGATGAGTGATTTGGTCAAGATGTTTCTGTACCAAGGTATCTGCAATTTGACATTGATTGTGCGGATTTTCTTGTAGCCGGCAAAGTTGTTTGATTTCGTCCAAACTAAAACCGATTGAGCGACACGTTTTCACAAAACGTAGTTGTGCCAGCTGTTTTTCGCTAAACACACGATAGCCGTTCTCTTGCCGCTTTGCAGGCGTAATCAACCCTATTTTTTCATAATGGCGGATGGTTTCTAAATTTACACTGCTTTCCTTACTTAATTCACTGATTTTAAAAATTCTGCTCATCGCTCTTGACCCTGTAATGATTACGGAGTTTATAGTTTACGCCGGTCTAAACAAAAACTCACGGAGATAATGATGACATGTTCAAATTGTTGCAGTACAACTTCTGCTCGTATTTCTTCCCGGTATCGTAAAGCGCTGTGGATAGCATTCGGATTAAATTTAACCATGTTTATGGTTGAAATTGTGATGGGGGTCAGATCAGGCTCTATTTCGTTACTGTCTGACAGCCTCGATTTCTTCGGTGACAGCGCTAATTATCTGATTAGTTTGGTTGTTTTACCTATGGCATTAAGTATTCGAGCCAAAGCCTCGTTGCTGAAAGGAGCAACCATGGGCGGATTTGGCTTGTTTATTCTGTCTACCACTTTATATTGTTGGTTTTACGGTGAAATCCCCAGCTATGGCGAGATGAGCGTTGTCGGCGTTTTAGCGTTACTGACCAACCTTTTGGCATTGTGGGTGTTATACCGCTTTCGTGATGGCGACAGCAATATGCGAGGCGTTTGGCTCTGCTCCCGCAATGATGCTATCGGCAATGTTGCTGTAATTTTAGCGGGGATTGCGGTTTATGTTACCCAATCAAAATATCCCGATTTAATTGTGGCTTTTGTGTTGGCATCCCTTGCTATTCACGCAGCTAAAGAGATTATTTCTCAAGCTTTGCAGGAACTGGGATAAACGCAAGCGGTAGAATTTTGAAAAAAATTTGCAGAAGTGAAAAATTCTTAAATTTTAATTCATTTAAAATCAGGGGGTTATAAATTAATTCCAAATCTTACATTTTTGTAAGTACTTTCTAAAAGTGAGTTTTGTGATTATACTCTTTTCCATAAACTTACTTTTGGGAAGTAAAACAAAATGCTGTTTATTTTATTATTTATTTTTAGCTTAATTTTTATTTTCGCTATTCGCCAAAAACCACGCTTACTGCATTTCGGCACCTTCCGTTTTGCTAAAACGATTACCCACAATCAACAGCGTTTTTATTTGGAAGAAGTGGCGTTTGACAATCGGCAGCAAGCTATTCACGGTTATTTTCAGCTTGCGCCCGCTTTGCAAAATTATGGCAAGGTGCAAGAAACGGCGTACGATTTTTTTGATTTTTATTCGGTGGTGTTGCGGTTTGACGACTGTACGATGAAACTGGTGCGGCGGCTGGACAATGTGCGTGTAATCAAAAGCGAAACGCCGATGTCCATTGCCGAATTTGAACAACAGATTGCCGACATTGCTTATCGGGAGGTTTAAGATGTTACAACAAGCCAAACAACGTATTGAACAGGCGGATTTTATTGTGATTGGTGCAGGGGCAGGTTTTTCTGCGGCGGCAGGTTTAACGTACAGCGGCGAACGGTTTACCCAACGTTTTCAGCCGTTTATTCAGCGTTACGGTATGCAGGATATGTATTCGGCGGCGTTCTATCCCTTTGAAACGGAAGAAGAAAAATGGGCATATTGGGCGGAGCATATCTGGGCGAACCGTTTTGAGCCGCCGGCGTTACCCTTGTATCAACAGCTTTTTGCCTTGGTGAAAGACAAAAATTATTTTGTGATTACTACTAACGTGGATAGCCAGTTTGCCAAAGCTGGGTTTGACCCGAATAAACGCTTTGAAGTGCAAGGCAATTACGGCGAGTTGCAATGTGCCAAGCCTTGCCATTCGCAGGTTTACGACAACGAAACGCTGGTGCAAAAATGGCGTTCGCAGCAAAAAAATTGCCAAATTCCCACCGCACTTGTGCCGAAATGTCCTGTGTGTGGTGGCAAAATGGCGATGCACTTACGGGTCGATCACCGTTTTGTTGAAACGGAACAATGGCACACTGCTCAACAGCGTTATGCCGCATTTGCCGAGCAAGCTATACAGGGTAACACGGTGTATTTGGAATTGGGGATTGGCTTTAACACGCCGAGCATTATTCGTTACCCTTTTGAACAGATGACCTACCGCAATCCGCAGGCAACGCTGGTTCGTTTAAATCGGGATCACCCCGAAGGCTTTGCGGAAACGGAAAAACAGACGATTGCCTTAACTCAAGACCCAAATGCGATTTTAAGCTATTGGTTGCAGGAGTAAAAAATGAACAAAAAATTGGATTATCTTATTCACTATCTCGAGCCGACCATTGATATTCCCACATCAACAACGGAAAAACGCCAACTTTTGCGTGCCTTGATGAATATTCGTCCGCCGCAAGCGGAAACAGCGGAATTTTTGGCAGTGCAAGATCAATTTTTACAACAGGAAGTGGCGGAAAAAGGCGTGGTGTCGCTGGCGGATTTAACGCCTATTCAACCGCAGATTTACTTATGGCAAGGCGACATCACAAGGCTCAAAGTGGGGGCGATTGTGAATGCGGCAAACAGCCAACTGCTCGGCTGTTTTCACCCCTTGCACGCCTGTATCGACAACGCCATTCACTCGCAAGCGGGCGTGCAACTTCGCCTTGCTTGTGCCGAATTGATGGCAAACCAAGGGCACTTAGAACCCACAGGGCAAGCCAAAATCACTCCAGCGTTTAACTTGCCATCTGCCTATGTTTTGCACACAGTCGGACCGATTATTAGCGGTGCGTTATCGGAAAAAGATTGCGACCTGCTCGCCAGTTGCTACCGCTCTTGTCTAGAACTCGCCAAGCAACACGGTATTGAGAGCGTCGCTTTTTGTTGCATTAGTACAGGTGAATTTCGTTTCCCTAATCGAGAGGCGGCAGAAATTGCAGTGAAAACCGTCAAAGCCTTTTTAGCCGACAACCCACAAATGAAGGTGGTGTTTAATGTGTTTAAAGATGTGGATTGGGAGATTTATCAGGGGTTGCTGAGGTAGGTTGGGGGAAGAGCGGTGAGATTTGCAAATATTTTTGCAGATTACACCGCTTGATGTTTCAATTTTCTACTATGCCATATGTGCGAGATGAAACAAAAAAGAGTGGGAAATTTCCACTCTTTTTATCTTCTCTTATCGAAACAGCCGGCGTTGTAAGCCTGAGTTCGTCCGTTTAAATTGGCTTAAAATTATGATGATAAAGATCATCAAATAAACCGCAAAGATAGCAATGAGCCATTGTGCCATTGAAAGCCCCCAAAGCGACCATGAAACATCGCTACATACACCGGTAGCTTCAAATACGTTTGGAAACCACTTGTTTAACGGCAATGTTTCCGGAAACTCAACAAAAGGCGAGCATTGGTTCCAAGGCGCCGGATTCAGTTGGTAATCCGTGTGCTTAATGGCAAGAAATAAGCCTTTAATTGCGCCGTATAAACCTAGCAGTAATGCGATCCAGCGAATGAATGCTATGCGAGGAAAGAGCGCTCCCAAAACACCTGCGGCAAGAATGGCAAATAAGGCAAGGCGTTCATAAATACACATCACACAAGGGTTTAAGCCCATACCGTGTTGGAAGTAAAGCGCAACCCCTTCTAATACAGCACAACTGGCGGTTAATAATAGCCATGCGCCACGCTGAAGAGATAATTCTTTAAAATAAGTAAGCATAGTTTTTCCTAACGTGTTATTAACCATCCCCAGTTAATCATTAACTTCGTGAGTGGCGGGAGTAAAAACTCTATTGCTAAGAAACCCACAACAGAAAGCACGATTGTATATGGCAATGCCATATAAACCATTCTACCATAAGACAAACGAATTAATGGAGCAAATGAAGAAGTTAATAAGAAGAGGAACGCAGCCTGTCCGTTCGGCGTTGCCACTGACGGTAAATTAGTTCCGGTATTGATGGCAACGGCAATCAAATCAAACTGTTCACGATTAATTGCGCCGGAGGTAAAGGCATTTTTTGCCTCATTAATATAAACGGTACCTACGAACACATTATCTGAAATAGTCGATAGCAAACCATTAAAGACATAGAATAACGCTAATTGAGACTCTTTTTCTGCCGAAAGTACGAATTGGATAATCGGGTCAAACAGTTTTAAATCCACAATCACCGCAACCACACAGAAAAAGACCACCAATAATGCGGTAAAAGGCAGCGAGTCTTGGAATGATTTCCCTAAAGCGTGTTCGTCCGTAATACCACAAAAAGCTGTACATAAAATAATGATGGTTAAACCGATCAAACCGACATCCGCCAAGTGGAGCGCCAAACCGATAATTAACCACACTCCCGCAATTGCCTGTACTCCTAGTTTTAAGCGATCTTGCTTGGTCATTTTCTGTTCTTTTTGAATATTGTATTGCGCTAAGATCACCCATACTCTACGTGGCAAACGGTCGCCATAGCCAAATAATCGGTATTTTTCGACCAAGTAACAGGTTGCCACACCGCATAACAGTACAATGATACTCACAGGAGCAACGCGTAGGAAAAATTCGCCGAATCCCCAATCGGCTTGTGCGGCAATAATTAAGTTTTGAGGCTCACCAACCATGGTCATCACACCGCCTAAAGCACTCCCTACACCGGCATGCATTAACAGACTGCGTAAAAATCCGCGAAATTGCTCTAAAATCTGCTTATTATTCACGATCTTGTCATCATTGGTAATATCGGTGGAGTCTTCAAAACTATTACCGGATGCGACTTTATGATAAACCCCATAAAAACCGACGCCGACGCTGATAATAACCGCAATTACAGTCAACGCATCAAGAAATGCGGAAAGAAAAGCGGCACTTAAACAGAAAGCAAGAGAGAGCGCCTTTTTAGAGTGAATGGCAATAATCAATTTGGTAAAAACATAAAGCAGCAACTGCTTCATAAAATAGATACCCGCTACCATAAACATCAGCAAGAGTACTACTTCAAAGTTTGCCATAATCTCATGTTTAACATGCTCCGCATTCGTCATGCCGATAGCAACCGCCTCAATTGCAAGTAAACCGCCGGGCTGAAGCGGGTAACATTTTAACGCCATGGCAAGAGTAAAGATAAACTCCGCCACTAACGCCCAACCGGCAATAAACGGGCTGATAAAAAAATAAATAAGCGGGTTAATGATTAAGAATGCGAGAATACAAACTTTGTACCACTCAGGCGTATTTCCTAAAAAGTTTTTAAAAATTGCATCAAGATTATTCATAATAATATGTCTACTTCAAAAGGATAAAAAACAGGTTGATTGTAATATAGTTTAGATTAAACGATAATAACGGATAGAGCTAATTGAACATCACAATTTCATTTTTGATAACCTTATCACATTTTTTTATACCTTTGTGGAGCTTTTCTTCACATTTACGATTGGAACCGACTCAATGGACAAGTCTGAAATCTTAAAAGCACAAAGCCCTGCGGCGCTTGCCGAGGAATATATCGTTAAAAGTATCTGGAATAATCACTTTCCAGCAGGATCAGACTTACCTGCAGAACGCGATTTGGCTGATATTATCGGCGTTACCCGCACGACATTACGAGAAGTATTACAACGTTTGGCGCGTGACGGTTGGCTCAGTATTCAGCACGGGAAACCCACGAGAGTCAACAATGTATGGGAAACGGCAGGCCCGAACATTATCAGTACATTAATCAAGCTGGATAAATCCACTATCCCGATGATTATTACCAATGTCGTGTCTCTGCGTACCCGTATGGGGGAATACTATATTCCGGAAGCCATTCGTATCGATTCCCAAGCTTCTCTAGCGCTGTTCTCTTCACTGGACGAACTGGAAGATTCCGCACAAGCTTATGCCGCTTTTGATTATAATCTCTACCGCAGCTTTACTTTTATCGCCAACAAACCTGTGTACGGGCTGATTTTAAACAGCTTCAAAGATCTTTATCACCAAGTGGCGATACTCGTTTTTAAAGACGCTCAATATCGCAAAGCGACTTTAGCATTTTATCGGGAATTGCAGCAGATTTGTCTGCAAGGCAATATTCAGCAAGCACCTGAATGTATGGCGCAAAACCGTATTCGCAGTTCCAGTTATTGGGTCGAAATTTTAAAAAATCTGCCGGATAATTTTGGTGAGGGATAAGGAATATTGATAACAAGCGGTCAGGAATTGCAAAATTTCTGCAAAACAAGACCGCTTGTTCGTCATTTATTTGTTTTGTTGCTCTTCATATAACCACTGCGCCGCTTGCTTGGCAAAATACGTTAAAATGCCATCAGCTCCCGCCCGTTTAAAACAGAGCAGCGATTCCATAATACACTCTTTCTCTTTTAACCAACCGTTTTGAATGGCCGCCATATGCATGGCATACTCGCCGGAGACTTGATAAGCAAAGGTCGGCACGCCGAATGTTTGTTTGACACGATACACTAAATCCAAATAAGGCATGCCCGGTTTAACCATCACCATATCCGCCCCTTCTTGAATATCAAGAGCAACCTCGTGCAAGCCTTCAAGTCCGTTAGCCGGGTCAAGCTGATAGGTTTTTTTATTACCGCCTTTAAGATTGCCCGCAGAGCCGACCGCATCGCGGAACGGGCCGTAATAATTAGAAGCGTATTTAGCGGAATACGCCATGATTTGTGTATGAATAAAACCGTGTTCTTCCAACGCCGTACGAATCGCACCGATTCGCCCGTCCATCATATCGCTTGGTGCGACAATATCCGCCCCCGCTTGAGCGTGAGAAAGGGCTTGTTTAACGAGAATTTCCGTTGTGGTGTCATTTAATACATAGCCTGACTCATCAATAATACCGTCTTGCCCGTGCGTGGTGAACGGGTCAAGGGCAACATCGGTAATCACTCCCAATTCAGGAAAAGCTTGTTTTAATGCTTTAACCGCACGTTGGGCTAAACCGTTCGGATTATAAGCTTCTTCTGCCAAGAGCGATTTTTTCTCCTCACCCACAACCGGGAAAAGGGCAATGGCAGGCACACCGTATTTCACCAACAGCTCAGCTTCAACTAATAGTTGATCGATGGTTAAACGTTCAACCCCGGGCATTGAAGGCACAGAAACACGTTGGTTTTCACCTTCAATAACAAACACCGGATAGATTAAATCATTCACGCTTAGTTGGTGTTCTGCCACTAATCGGCGGCTAAAATCGTGTTTACGTAAACGGCGCATACGGCGCATGGGAAAAGTTGAGTGAAGATATTGAGTCATATCAGCTCCTTGCAAATTTTTCTAAAAATTAACCCGCTTGTTAGCGGGTTATTCGGAATTAAGCGTTCTGCTCGGCTTCGTCATCTTTTGGTGTGTAAAAACGCGAAACAATCACGCCGACCTCAAACAATAAGCACATAGGTACTGCCAGTAATGTTTGTGAGAAAACATCAGGCGGTGTTAACAACATGCCGATAATAAACGCCGCCACAATAATATAAGGTCGTTTGGCTCTTAAATCATCCGGAGTGGTCACACCCGTCCAACAGAGCAGAATAATCGCCACCGGGACTTCAAAACAAACGCCAAAAGCCAAGAAAATCGTTAATACGAAATCCAAGTAGCTGCTGATGTCCGTTGCCATTGTCACGCCTTGCGGTGCGGTACTGGTTAAGAAACCAAACACCAAAGGGAAAACGATATAGTAAGCAAATGCAACCCCTACATAGAAGAGTAATGTGCTTGAAATCAGCAACGGATAAACCAAACGTTTTTCTTGCTTATATAATGCGGGGGCAACAAACGCCCAGATTTGATACAAAATATAAGGTACGGACAGAAAAACCGCCACAATCGCCGTTAATTTAATCGGCGTGAAAAAAGGCGTCGCCACATTGGTCGCAATCATCGTCGCCCCTTCGGGCAAACGTTCCGTTAACGGGCTGGCAAGTAATGTATAGATGTCATTTGCCCAATAAACGAGCAAAACAAATACGATTAAAATGCAAATAACCGCCTTCAGTAAGCGGTTACGCAGTTCAATTAAATGGGTAATCAGCGGTTGAGATTCTTCAACTGACATTTTGTTTGTCCTGTTTTGTCGGTGGCTCAACGGTCGCAAGATCATCATCCGGCGGGTAATATGCCGTCAATTTCTCTTCATCCGCTTCGGCAAGCTCGGCCAATTCATCGGCGGAAAGGGCGTTTTCCTGGCTTTCCGTCTGAGCCGTACTCTCTGCAAGCGGTTGATTTTGTCCGGAATTTTGCACAGAATCCGCTGCCAGTTGTTGGCTCTCTTGCTCGATTTTCTGTTGAATATCCGAGATTTGTTGTTCGCTCAGCGTCTGCACATGATGTTGGGCGGAATCTAAACTCTCCTTCATTTTTTGTGCCGATTGCTTTAGCTCTTCAACGGTTTTACCCAATTCGGGTGATAACTTGCTCAGATTCAGTTCTTCTGCTTTTTTAATGCTCTCTTGGAGCTCTTGTAATTTCAGCTCTTGAGAAAGCTCATTTTGCACATTAGCCGCCAAGCCACGGATAGTACGCACCCAACCCATTACCGTACGAATCGCAATCGGCAAACGTTTCGGACCCAGTACCACCAAGCCGATAATAAATACAAGGACTAATTCAGAAAAACCTATATCAAACACGGATTATGCCTGCTCTTTATCTTTTGCTTTTTGTTCTGTTGAATCTGCTTGTTTTTGTTCAACTTTTTCAAATTCAGCATCTTTCGGTTTGTCATCATTCATTGCTTTTTTAAAGCCTTTTACCGATTCACCAAGATCTGAGCCTAAATTGCGTAATTTTTTGGTGCCGAAAAGTAACACGATAATTGCAACAACAATCAGAAGTTGCCAAATACTAATACCACCCATAGTGAGTCCTCTTTGTTATAAATAAAAAAAGTTTGGCGATTATACGAGTTTTCCTCTCAGAAAACACGATTTTTTATCAGCTTGCGCCGGGATAAAAGAAGTATTTCTTCAAAATGCGGAACAGATCACACAAATTCACTTCAATACGCCAACAAACCGGTTATTCTTTCAGCTTTTTCCACACTCTATCTTCCTGCCCGCGCCATAAGCGTTGAATATTATCATGATGACGATAAACCAATAAACAGCAAACTAAAGCGACGGGGAAAGTAAATTCAGGTTTAAACCACCATACATAAATCGGCACCAGCAGGGCGGTTATTACGGCACTTAACGAAGAGTAACCGCCGATAAGAAAAACAAGCAGCCAAGTACCGACGGTCAGCGCCGAAATGGTGTAGCCCAAAGGTGCGATCGCACCGAAAGCGGTAGCCACGCCTTTTCCGCCCTTAAATTGAAAAAAGAGCGGAAAAATATGTCCCAAGCACGCAGCCAAAGCAATAAAACCGATTTCCGACGGCGTTAGTTGTAAATAGAAAGCCAGCATAACGGGCAATAGCCCTTTTAATATATCGCATAACAACACACCAAGGGCTGAGAGTTTTCCGCCGATGCGTAATACGTTGGTCGCACCGGGATTTTGCGAACCGTACTCTCTAGGATCAGGCAACCCTGCCAAGCGACAAAAAATCACAGCACTGGACACGGAGCCTAACAAATAAGCACCCAAAATCATAAAATAAGCGATCACGCTCATATTTTCCCCTTTGTGTTGGTATGAGTGTGCTATATTTTACCTAAAGTTTGTAAAAGAAACAGAAGGAAAGATCCGATGACTGATAAAGTTTTTATCCACGAGCTGACCGTATTTGCTTCAATCGGCGCATATGATTGGGAACATACCATTAAACAACGTTTGGTTTTTAATCTTGAAATGGAATGGGATTTTAGTCGGGCGGTTGCCGATGATGATGTCCGATATTGCTTAAATTATGCCGAAGTAGCGCAAAAAATTATTGATTTTGTCGAAACTACCCCGTTCAAATTGGTAGAAACCGTAGCATACCGTGTAGCCGATCTGTTACAGCAAGAGTTTGGTCTTTCTTGGTTACGTCTTGAATTACATAAACCGAAAGCCGTTGCTCAAGCCACAAGTGTCGGGGTTATCGTCGAACGGGGGCAACGTGGCTAATTTACGCTTAGGCTATTTTAGTCTGATTCTCGCCACCGCCTTTTGGGGCGGCAATTTCGTACTGGGCAAATTACTGAGCAATGTT
>JBGXMX010000041.1:0-3735 GCA_041809245.1 Glaesserella sp. | reverse complement strand
GTCAAAAATTTCCGCCACCGAATATTTGAGCGGCGCAAACACCTGCGTTCGCCAAAAACGCTCGTCACCGCCTTCTTCGGCAGAATTGGAAGCACGTTGAATTTCATCGGCAACAATAGAAAGCTGGATGGATAGACGTAAGGTCGAAAATTCACGTTGGCGGACATAATAATCCGCCACGCCGACACCTAGCGGAGTAATGCGATAAATGGCTAAACCTTCGGTAAACTCACTGCTGAAGCGGTTTAGAAAACGTTGGCGTACAAGATCATTAATCGCATTATTAGCCCGTTGAATTAAAGTAATGTCTGACTGCTCAAAAGTTTCTGAGACTAAACGAAACAGATCTTGCAGATCGCTTTCTAATATTTCGCCATCGGTACGTTCATTGTTATACAGCGAAATCGCTAATAAAAAAGCCAAACGTTCTGTAGACAGCGATAAAGAAAACTCTCGCTCTTTTGTCCATAAAATCAGTTCGGGAATGGTTTGTGCCAATTCGTTTTGCATAAATAGGTGGCTTGATTGTTTGAGATTAAAAATGGTCGCTATTGTACCCTAAAAGGCACAAAATAGGAAAAATAAGCGACAAACAAGAGGGATTAGCGCATTTGGTTAAACCACGCTACATAATCAAATTGATCATAATAGCGCTTGCCGGTTAATCCTGTATATTCAAATAGATCGCCGATCATGCCTTGATCTTCAAAGCCTTTAATATGATAGGCACTGGCTAGTTCCGGATAGGCTTTGTGGGTAAATACCACTTTGTGTTTAAAAGGAAGTTGCTCAAATTCCAGCAGATCTTGATAGCTGCAACCGTCCCGCTCCGACATGATGATAAACGGCTGCTCCAAATCCATACGCTGCGTACGCTCTTGCCATTTTTGACGAGCTTCTTCTTCGCTATGATAGTGCATAAAATGAATGGTGAGATCCCCCAGTTGACCGACCGGGTAGCGCTTACCGCTCTGTGCAAGAAAACGGAGCGGCTGATTTTGGTAATAAGGGATATTATTCAGATATTTGATAAAATCTTTTGGTTTGAGATATAAATTCACAAAAGGAGAGCGAAAACGGCAACCCAAGTCGTGCAAAATAAACGCCCCTGTGCAGTTGCTGGAAATAACACAGGGCTGCGTATTGGTCAGTTTTTTGCGATTTGCCCGATTAATCAACCGACGCAAATAGCTGTTGAGTTTATCTCGTACTCTTTTGATAAAAGACATCATACAAGCGCTCAGATTGATGAAGAATTTTGCAATGTGTGTCGTATCTGTTCAATACGTTCGTTAATGCCTTTTGCGTCCAAACCTAAATCCGCATAGGTTTCCGCTTGAGTAGCTTGCGGCACAAAGAAATCAGGAATACCGAGCATTACAAGCGGTCGGATTTTGCCGATTTTTTGCAGATATTCATTAACCGCACTGCCCGCACCGCCTTGAATTGCGTTTTCTTCCAAGGTCACCAGTAAATCATGACTCTCCGCCAATTCTGCAATTAATGTTTCGTCTAAAGGTTTGGCAAAACGCATATCGACCAAGGTGTAATGATTGGCTGCCGCTACTTGTTTGGCTTCGTTCAGTAAAGCGCCAAAATTCAAAATGGCGACTTTTTCGCCTTGCATCAGCACTTTACCTTTACCGATTTCAAGCGCTTGCATTGGTTGCAGCTCAACGCCTTGCGCATTACCTCTCGGATAGCGCACCGCAACCGGTGAATTCATTGTGTAAGCCGTATATAGCATTTGACGCATTTCATTTTCATCGCTCGGACACATTATCGTCATATTCGGGATACAACGCATGAAGCTAATATCAAACGCCCCTTGGTGGGTTTGACCGTCGGCGCCCACAATACCCGCTCGGTCAATGGCAAAAATCACGGGTAGATTTTGAATCGCCACATCATGAATCAGCTGATCGTAAGCCCGTTGTAGAAAACTGGAGTAGATCGCAACAACCGGTTTATAACCTGCAATCGCAAGCCCTGCACCGAAAGTCACTGCGTGTTGTTCTGCAATGGCGACATCAAAATATTGCTGCGGGAAACGTTTAGAAAATTCCACCATACCGGATCCTTCACGCATTGCAGGGGTAATGCCGATCACTTTAGGATCTTGGGCTGCCATCTCACATAACCAGTCGCCGAAAATGGTGGAATAGGTCGGTGCGGATTTTGTTTGCGGCAGCTTACCGCTTGTATGGTCAAATTTCGGTACGCCGTGGAAACCAATCGGATCTTCTTCTGCCGGAGTATAGCCTTTACCTTTTTTCGTTTTGATATGTAAAAACTGCGGACCTGACAGATTACGCATATTCTTTAAGGTTGCGACCAACTCTTCAATGTCGTGCCCGTCAATCGGGCCGATATAATTAAAGCCCAATGTCTCAAACATCGTGCCGACAGGCGAAACAAAGCCTTTCACGTGTTCTTCGGTTTTGCGGACAAACTCTTTAATCGGCGGGATGCCTGACAGCAATTTTTTACCGCCCTCGCGTAAAGTGCTATACAGCGAACCTGAAAGCAGGCGGGCTAAGTGATTGTTTAACGCACCGACATTTTCCGAAATGGACATTTCGTTATCATTTAAGATCACCAACATGTCTGTATGGAGCGAGCCGGCATGATTAATCGCCTCAAACGCCATCCCTGCAGTAATGGCGCCGTCACCAATGACACAAACGGTTTTACGCCCTGCATTCTCTTTTTCTGCGGCAATCACTATGCCTAATCCTGCGCTGATAGAGGTGGAAGAGTGTCCGACACTTAACACATCATAAGGACTCTCTTCACGCCAAGGGAAAGGATGCAAACCGTCTTTTTGGCGAATGGTATGCATTTGGTCACGTCGTCCGGTCAGAATTTTATGCGGATAAGCCTGATGCCCGACGTCCCAAATCAATTGGTCAAAAGGGGTATGATAAACATAATGCAACGCCACCGTTAACTCGACAGTGCCAAGCCCTGAAGCCAAATGCCCGCTACTTTGGCTCACCGATTCCAACAAATAGGCTCGAAGCTCATCGCACAAAGGTTGAAGCTGCTCTTTAGGCAGTAAACGCAAATCTTCCGGCGAGTTAATTTGATTTAAAAGTGAATAGGTTTGTTGCATCATATTTCTATTTTTCTAATTAAAGATACGACAAGCGGTGGATATTTTAAAAAATTTTGCAAAAATTTAAGCAAAATCGACCGCTTGCAAAAAGCTTAGTTTTTCAGTTCTTCTGTTAATACCGGCTGAATCGAATTTAAGATCTCTTTAACCACTCGGACACTGCCTGCAACCACATTACCTGATTTCAGGTATTCCGTTCCGCCTACAAAGTTTGTGACTAAAGCTCCCGCTTCACGTGCGATTAAATCACCGGCGGCACAATCCCACGGTTTTAAGCCAATCTCAAAATAACCATCAACACGACCTGCCGCTACATAAGCTAAATCCAGCGCAGCGGAACCCGTACGACGAAAATCGGCAACACCGTTATCCATCAATGCTTCAATCATATTCAAATGCGCTTTGCGATGTTGTGCGACTTTAAACGGAAACCCTGTAGCAAGTACTGTGCCGGCTAAATCACGGCGTTCGTTATTCACACGTAAGCGGAATTCGTTCAACTTCGCCCCTTTACCGCGAACGGCGGTAAAAAGTTCGTTACGAATCGGATCATAGACCACACCGACTTCCGTACGTCCTGCGACACGAATAGCAATCGACACGGCAAAATGAGGTAG
>JBGXMX010000040.1:0-2849 GCA_041809245.1 Glaesserella sp. | reverse complement strand
TGGGTCATAACCGTTATCCCTTGCCCATTTAGAAAAAGTTTCCCCTTTTGCTCGAAAAATTGCCTTTATTTCACTTGGCGTTTTTACTGTCTGTTGCATTGGTTTTATGCTCCTTGTTGCGTTATAATTGATTAAATCTTTAATCAATCGGAATAATCGCATAATATCGGAATATTTCCGAATTATCAAGGTTTATTTCCGAATTATTTAAATTAATTTCGGAAAAATTCCGATAAATGGTGAAAAAAATGACTATTGGAGCAAGAATCAAGCAATTACAGAAAGAGCTGGGTTATTCAAGTGCGGAGAAATTTGCAGAAGTTTTAGAAAAAACGACCGCTTCACGGTTGAGTGATGTAATTCGTGGTAAACAAAAACTACCTGATGACTTAATGTTTGAGCTGATTACCAAGTTTAATGTAAATGCTAATTGGATTATTGCTGGGGTTGGAGATGTTTTTATCGGAAATATTCCTGAAAATGCTTTAACCAAACAGGAACAAGTGCTACTCGAAGACTACCGAGAAAGCAACGAACAAGGCAAAGAAGCCATAGAGAAAACGGCAAAAGCCTTGGCGGCAACGGCGTCACTTGCGGCTCGTCAGGCTGCGTAAATGATCTTTAATATAAAGGAAGGAAATCAAAATGAAAAAATTACTTGTTTTAACTACGGCTTTTGTTGCTTCATTTGCATTTGCCGATGAGAAAGCAAACCACAAATTAGCAGAAAATTTTGGTTATGCCTTACAGGCTTCAGGAAACTGCCCAGAGTTAAATATGCGACTTGATACTGCTGGGAAAGTAGCAAACGTGCTAGGCGAAGATCCGTCAGACAAAAATAGCAAATACAACGAAAGCTATTTCAATGGCTTAATGAAAGCAAATGAAGATAAAAAACTTTGTACAAATGCTTGGAAAAAATTTGGTTGCCAAGGTACTGAAACAGCTAGATTGCTTCAAACAAATCCATTTACTAATAAAACAGGTGAGAAGTGTGTATTTAGTAGATAGAGTAGGGAGAGACAGCATACCCTGTGAGAGTTTGTACTGTGGGAAGAAGAAAAAGAATGGATAAATTAGCCAGAGGGAATGAAATGACAGAACAACAATCAGAATTACAAAATATCATTATTCGTAATGAACAAGATGCTTATGATTTTTTGCGCCAAATCTATGAAACGGAACTTGGCAATGATGTGTCTAAGTTACACGTGCAATTTGAAGGGTGGCCAAAAGTTCAAGTAAAATTGACAGGCGAAAAATATCAGTCCACAATTACGCCTTCAATTATGAAGGCTTTCTTAAAACTGCAAGACGGGTTATATAAAACCTATGCTTTGGCAGTGTATGCAGATAGCCGTCATCGTTTAAGTGATGATGAAAAGAAAGACTTAGAACTCATTATTAAAGTTAGTCAAGGTTCGTCTAAGTTTGATGGAGAAAACATTGATTGGGGAAATGTTTTAACAGGGTTGATTTCAAAGATGACTAGTAAGCATTTGATGATCACATTGTTGTTTGGGCTTCTGTGTTATTTTGGTACAGATGCTTATAAAATGTTTCTCGACGATAAACAAGCAGAGCGAGACGCTCAGGCTCAGTCAGATACGACAACAAAACTAGTAGAACTTAATGAAAAAACATTAGACGTTTTGGCTGAGCATCAAAAAGAAAACCGTGAACTTATTCGCCAACTGGTCGAACAAAAACCTGAGCTGGAAGAAATTGCGATTGAAGCGAAAGAAACTAAGCGAGAATTCTTTAAACAAGCCAGTGATGCGGAAAAAATTAATATCCAAGGCGTTGAAGTCACTGGCGAACAAGCAAAAGAGTTGGCGAAAAAACAACGCCTGTCGCCTGCACGTGAATTTGAAGAAATCCGCCTTGATGGAATGTATCGTATTTTAAATGTAAATACAGAATTAGATACAGGTTTCAAAGTTAGTATCCGTAATGAAGTAAGTGGTCAGGAATTGATTGCAGAAGTGCAAGATAACACCTTCCAAAGTCAATACAAAAAAGCTATTGAAACAGCAACATTTGCAAAACGACCTGTTGAGCTAGATATTAACGCTAAACAGAAAGTTGCCAATGGCACAATTTATGATGTTGTCGTCATTAAGGCTGTTTTACACAAACCGACTAAATAATCCTTAAACCAGTTTAAAATCACTTAAACACGCTTTTTTATAAACTCCGTTGTGAAGTTAAACCTTTACAACGGAGTTTTTTATGTCCCAAACCACAACCCTTTCTGATTTTAACAAAGCTTTTGATCGTGTTATTCAATACGAAGGTGGCTATGTAAATGACCCACGAGATGCAGGCGGTGAAACCAAATTCGGTATCACCATTCACACTGCTCGTGCAAATGGTTATACAGGGTCAATGTTCACAATGACTCGTGATGATGCCAAACAAATCTATTTAAAAGCCTTTTGGCAACGCTATCGTTGCAATGAATTTCCCCCTGAGCTTGCCTTTCAGTTTTTTGATGCCTGTGTCAATCACGGTTCGGGTAATGCCAGCCGTATGCTACAACGTGCTGTGGGTGTCGTTGATGATGGCATTATTGGTGAGATTACCCTTGCTGCAATGCGTAAGCGTTCCACCGTAGAAGTCGTTACCCTTTTCAATGCAGAACGCCTTGAGTTCTATACCAAGCTCAGTAGTTTCCAATACTTCGGCAAGGGCTGGATTCGCCGTATGGCAGGCAATCTGCGTCATCTCGCTGATGATGTAGGGGATAAATAATGAAAAAACTCAGCAAAAACGCTAAACGTAGAAGTTCAAAAAATGGCAGTGGTTAAACTACCTGTGAAGTGATTTTAAACTGGTTTAAGGATTAT
>JBGXMX010000039.1:0-11472 GCA_041809245.1 Glaesserella sp. | reverse complement strand
TATCGTGGCAATAAAGATGGGCGACCTCATCACGGATAAATTCAAAATCAATGGCTTTGGCGACCTTACGAACAAGATGGTCTTTGGGAACAAGTTGCCCAAGACTTATCATCTCGAGTTCATATTGGGGAGAGGCGGTATTTTTAAGCATAGGCATTTCCTTTTTCTGATATGCCTATTAGATCAAACCTCTAGAGAGATGTCTAGAGGTTTGTCAGCGGTCTGAATCCGATAAATCGGACCGCTTGTTGTCAAACAAGCGGTCTTTTCTCATCAAATTTTTGCAAAATTAGGCATAGCAGACAAAATTGAGTCTGCAAAGTAGAAAAACCTAATACTGAAATTTTCAAACCAATCCGATTAGGTTTGGTTTTCTGCATATTATCGTTATAATGCGACACTTCCCTGATTGTTATCCAACCTATTTATTTCTCCGACTTCAGTGAGAAAAATATAACCAAATTCATATGAAACTATCCGAAAAAATCACCGACGCTTTTAGCCCTACTGGTACATTAAGCCAAAACATTCACGGTTTTCGTCCGCGAGATGCTCAGTTAGAAATGGCACAAGCGGTCGGGAGAGCGGTGAAATTTGCAAAAAATGCGGTGATTGAAGCAGGAACGGGAACGGGGAAAACCTTTGCCTATCTCGTGCCAGCGTTGTTATCGGGTAAAAAAACGATCATTTCCACGGGCTCTAAAAATCTGCAAGATCAGCTGTTTAATCGTGATTTGCCGACCATTCAAAACGCTTTGAAATATAAGGGAAAAGTGGCGTTGTTGAAAGGTCGGGCTAATTATCTCTGTTTGGAACGGTTAGATCAGGTGATCGCAATGGGCGTGGTCGGCGATAAATCGGTACTGGCAGATTTGTCGAAGGTGCGGAAATGGCATACGGGAACAAAAACAGGGGATTTGAGCGAATGTATCACCATTGCGGAAGATAGCCCGATTTTACCGCAATTAGTTTCGACGGCAGAAAGCTGTTTGGGGTCGGATTGCCCGAATTATAAAGAGTGCTATGTGGTTCAAGCTCGACGTAAGGCGTTGGAAGCCGATGTGGTTGTGGTGAACCATCACCTATTTTGTGCCGATATGGCGGTGAAAGAAACGGGCTTTGGTGAGTTAATCCCTGATGCAGAGCTGATTATTTTTGATGAAGCACATCAATTGCCCGATATTGCCAGCCAGTACTTTGGGCAATCGCTGACTTCTCGTCAATTATTTGATATTTGTAAAGACAGTAACATTGTTTATCGCACAGAATTGAAAGATCTCGCTCAACTGGGGAAAGCGTCCGATCATCTACAAAAAGTGGTGCAGGATTTCCGTTTGTTGCTTGGGGACGGCAACAAGCGGGGAAATTTGCGTGAGATTTTGCAAGATCCGAAAGTGGTCGAAGGCTTTGCTAAACTGAATGAGAACATTGATTTTTTAAGCGAAGTGGTGAAAAAATCGCTCGGTCGTTCAGAAACTTTGGACAAAATCTTTGAACGTTTGGCAGAAGTCAAAGCACAGTTAAAAAGATTGGGCGATACTAGTGTGGTCGGCTATTGTTATTGGTATGAAATCAATGGGCGTTCCTTCGGTTTGCACATTACGCCACTGACGGTCGCCGATAAATTCGGTGAGCAGATAAAAGCAAATCAAGTCGGTTGGATTTTTACCTCGGCAACCCTTGAAGTCGGCGGAAAGTTCGACCATTTCTGCCAGCGACTAGGCATTGAGAATGCCGAACAGATGGTGTTGCAAAGCCCGTTTGACTATGCTAATCAGTCGTTGCTCTGTGTGCCACGTTATCTGCCTGATACCAATAAATCCCATACACTAACGGAATTGGGGCAGTTGCTCAAACCTGTGATTGAAGCGAATAATGGGCGTTGTTTTTTACTCTGTACGTCCTATTTTATGATGCGTGGTTTAGCAGATTTCTTGCGAGAACAGAGTTCGTTGAGCGTTTTACTGCAAGGGGAAACCAGTAAAAGTCGTCTGCTTGAGAAGTTTATTGCAGAGCCAAATAGTGTACTGGTGGCAACTCAAAGTTTCTGGGAAGGGATTGATGTACGGGGCGATGCGTTGTCGTTGGTGATTATCGACAAATTGCCTTTTACCGCACCTGATGAACCATTGCTGAAAGCTCGAATGGAAGATTGTAAATTGCAAGGTGGCGATCCGTTTAACGATATTCAAATTCCTGAAGCAGTGATTACCTTAAAACAAGGTGTGGGGCGTTTGATCCGAGATGTAACGGACAGGGGGGCAGTGATTATCTGTGACTCTCGCCTTGTGATGCGACAATACGGCTCGACTTTCTTGAAAAGCCTGCCTTCATCTAAACGAACAAGAGATTTAGGTAAGGTGATTGAATTTTTGAAATTAAAATAGATGGAAAGCAATATGTTGGTTAAAAGTTTTCGTTTTATTGTGGCATTAGCGCTGTTATTCCTTATGCTCTATTTAGGAAAATTAATGGCTTGGTTAGTGCCAATCGGTATTTCTGAAAGTATTTGGGGATTGCTGATTTTATTTTCATTATTAGTGATGAATTTAGTCAAAGTCGAGTGGGTAATGCCGGCAACTCGCCCTTTATTACGTTATATGGCACTCTTTTTCTTGCCGATTTGCGCCGGTATTATTGAGCAGTCCGACATCCTCTCGTTACATCTACATTCATTGGTTTTAGCCAATTTTGTGAGTACGGTTCTCTCATTAATTGTGATTGGATATTTGGCTCAGTGGTTATTTAATAAGGACGTACAAGATGATGAATAATCTCGCCATTTATGCTTACTCACTTATTACGGTTCTTGTTTTTATTGTCGGCTTAAAAATCAGTAAAAGAGTCAAATCTGCGGTTTTTAATCCTTTTATTGTCTCATTATTACTACTGGTTGTCGTGTTACTGGTGACAAAAATCCCGTTTGAGAGCTATTACCAAGGTAATTTGCCCCTCAATAGTCTGCTGGGTGTTTCCGTGGTTGCCCTTGCCGTGCCTTTTTATGAACAGCTTCCTCAAATCCGTAAACATTGGAAAAAGATCAGTGTTATTGTGGTGATTGCGACCTTATTAACGATGTTGAGCGGTATTTTCTTGGCGCTACTGTTTGGCGCAAGTAAAGAGATTATTGCCTCACTATTGCCGAAATCAGTGACAACTGCGATTGCGATTTCGATTGCAGATGAAATTGGCGGAAGTTCGGCGATCAGCGCAGTAGCGGTGGCTATTGCAGGTATTACAGGTTCAGCCTTTGGGCTGACTGTTTTACAATGGTTTAAAGTAGATAATAGCCGAGCGATAGGGTTAAGTATCGGCGCAGTATCGCACGCATTGGGG
This sequence comes from Glaesserella sp., assembly GCA_041809245.1. Classification (GTDB taxonomy): domain Bacteria; phylum Pseudomonadota; class Gammaproteobacteria; order Enterobacterales; family Pasteurellaceae; genus Glaesserella. The sequence goes on along the minus strand of JBGXMX010000039.1, from coordinate 8,136 downwards.
ACGGCGAGAATTATGTCTTATAGCGTTAAAGCTGGCAGTTATTCCTCAGTATCGTTAGTGTTATGTGGGATTTTATCTTCTTTATTAGCGCCTTTCGTGTTTCAATGCGTACTAAAACTCTTTTTCTAAATTTGCAAATTTTTATGAAAATCAGACCGCTTGTCAGAGAGAAATTTGGTATAAACCCGATTTCCCTTTAAAATGGCGACTTCTTTGATTTCGAGATAACAAGCATGACAACAAAAAATCCTTTTTCCCTTGATGATATGACGCAAGATCAATCAACATGGCAGACCTTTAAGCGTTTATGGCCAATGATTTCGCCTTTTAAAATGGGGATTGTGGCCGCCATGACGGCAATGATCTTTAATGCGGCAGCGGATGCTTATCTCATTACCATGTTACAGCCTCTCATTGATGAAGGGTTTGGTGAACATGAGCGTAGTTTCCTCAAAACCATGGCGTTTATCGTGGTGGGATTGATTTTTGCAAGAGGCATTACCAGCTTTATTTCCGCTTATTGTTTGGCGTGGGTATCGGGGAAAGTCGTGATGAATATGCGCCAAAAGGTCTTTAAACATTTGATGTTTATGCCTGTAACATTTTTCGATCAAAACTCATCGGGTAAATTGCTTTCCCGTATTACCTATGATTCCGAACAGATCGCCAGTTCTTCCGCCAATGCTTTACAAAGCGTGGTTCGCGAAGGGGTTTATATTATTTTCCTTGTAGCGACCATGTTTTATTTTAGCTGGCGTTTATCCTTAGTGCTTTTCTTGATTGGTCCTGTGATTGCGGTATTAATCCGTGTGGTATCAAAACGTTTCCGAACCTTAAGCCGTAATATGCAAGAATCAATGGGAAGCATGACCGAAAGCGCCGAACAGATGTTGCGAGGGCATAAAGTGGTGTTATCGTTTGGCGGGCAGAAAGTCGAAGAAGAACGCTTCAACCATACGAGTAACGATATGCGTCGCAAAGGAATGAAAATGATGGCGGCAAGTGCGATTGCCGATCCGATCATTCAAGTGATTGCCTCCCTTGCCTTAGCAGTGGTGCTTTTTGTGGCAGGTTCACCCGAAATTATCGGTGATGATTTAACGGCTGGGGAATTTGCCGCAGTTATCGGGGCGTTAATGGGAATTTTGCGTCCATTAAAAACCTTAACCAACGTTAATGCCCAGTTCCAACGTGGAATGGCGGCAAGTCAAACGCTCTTTACCTTATTTGATTTACCGACAGAAAAAAATGAAGGCACTTACCAAGTTGAACGAGCCAAAGGCGACATTCGTTTTGAAAACGTTACCTTTACTTATTTTGGTAAAGAACAACCCGCTTTAAAAAATATCTCGTTTAATTTACCGGCAGGGAAAACCTTGGCGTTAGTTGGGCGTTCAGGCTCGGGTAAATCGACGATTGCGAATTTGATTACCCGTTTTTATGAAATTGATTCGGGCAATATTTATCTTGATGATCATAAAATCCAAGACTACACCTTAAACAATTTGCGTGAACAGTGTGCGATTGTTTCTCAACAAGTTCATCTGTTTAACGACACCATTGCGAATAACATTGCCTATGCAGCCAAAGACAAATACAGTCGTGAGCAGATCGAAGCCGCAGCTAAAGCCGCTTATGCAATGGAATTTATCGAAAAAATGCCACAAGGCTTAGATACAGTGATTGGTGAAAATGGTGTGAGTTTATCAGGAGGGCAGCGTCAGCGCTTAGCGATTGCCCGTGCTTTATTACGGAATTCGCCTGTTTTAGTTTTAGATGAAGCCACTTCGGCGTTAGATACCGAATCAGAGCGTGCGATTCAAGCAGCCCTTGATGAACTACAAAAAGATCGCACAGTTTTAGTGATTGCACACCGCTTATCTACTATTGAAAATGCCGATGAAATTTTAGTGGTGGATCACGGACAGATTATAGAACGAGGCTCTCATTTGGAACTTATCGCACAAAATGGAGCTTACAAACAACTGCATAGTTTACAATTTGGCGGATAAGATAAGATTACTTAAAAATTAAAAGCTAGAAAAGGTCTCTTTTCTAGCTTTTTTGTTATGACCGCTTAGTTTACAAGCGGTCTTTTTTGCAAAAAATTTTACAAACCGGACCGCTTGTTATGCTTTAGGATTAATGCGCTTTGTTATCTAGAGCGTATTTGTCTTCATCAAACTCTTGCAATGGTTTGTGTTCGCTTGCAAGGAAGGTATAAATCACCGGTAAAACGAACAGGGTAAATAACGTACCGATACCTAAACCTGCAACAATCACCATACCAATACTGAAACGTGCAATCGCACCAGCGCCCGATGCATAGAGTAGTGGGATAAGACCCGCAATCATTGCCGCAGTTGTCATCATAATTGGACGCAAGCGGATAGTTGCAGCATAGAAAATCGCTTCACTACGTGATTTTCCATGTAGAAGCTGTTCTTCTTTTGCCACTTCACACATCAAGATACCGTGTTTGGTAATCAAACCGACTAAGGTAATTAATCCTACTTGCGAGTAGATATTCAATGTTGCCCCGGAGACTTTCATGATACCAAGGATATTCATCACCAATAATGCTCCACTGATTGCCAACGGAACGGAAACCAAGATCACCAACGGATCGCGCCATGATTCAAATTGAATCGCAAGAACGATATAGATAATGACCACAGCCAAGGCAAAGGTGAACATTAAAGCATTACCTTCTTGAATATATTGGCGAGATTCTGCTTTAAAGTCGTACTGATAACCAGCAGGTAAAGTGCGATCTAATTCGGCTTGCGTCCATTTTACGGCATCACCGATTGAACCTGATACAACACCACCGATGGTTGCTGCATTAAGCTGATTCATACGGCTTAGTGATGAAGGTTCAGTGGTGAGCTCCATCGTTACGAAAGAGCCAAGCGGAATGGAGTCGCCACTTGATGTCGTTACAAAGTAGTTCATCAAATCTTCCGGATTGAGACGATCACTACGAGCGGCTTGAGAGACAATCGGGTAAGCTCGAGAGTCGATATCAACTCGTGTAATAATTGCTCCGGACAGGAATGCACCGAGTGTATTACTCACTTGTTGCATGGTCACGCCATAAGTCCCCATTTTCTCACGGTCAAACTTCATTCTCATAGTTGCCGTGTTAAATTTAAGGTCTAAGTTAGCGAAGAAGAATTGTCCGGACGATTGTGCTTTGGCTAAAAATTCGCTTGCTACTTCTGCCAGTTTTTCATAGCTATCTGCGGTTGTGATAACAAGTGAGAAAGGTAAGCCACTTTCGCCTGTTTGAATCTCTGGGAAGGCAACAGCGTTAATATCCATACCTACAACTTCTTTTGCCATACCTGCAACAATGTCTTTGACTTCAAATTGAGATTTTGAACGCTCTGCCCAATCTTTTAACGAGATAATAGAAAGTGAGCTGTTCGTGCCGCTAAATCCTGCAATAGACATCATGCCATGAACTTCCGGCAACTGAACGACTTTGTCGTTAAATGGCTTCATGGTTTCTTGAGTATAATCCAAGTTTGTGTTTGCAGGACCTGAACCGAATGCTACGACAACACCACGGTCTTCGGACGGTGCGACCTCACTCGATAATGAGTTAAACAAGAAAGGTAAACTTGCAAAAATAGCCATTGCAAAGAACAGCATAAAGCCACGTACCGCCATAACCCCTGCTAACATATTTTGGTAGCAGCTTGTCATTTTATCTAACATGCCGTGGATAAATTTCACTAAACGACCTTCTTCCCCTTCTTTATGCTCTTTAAGCACGCGACTAGACATCATTGGTGAAAGCGTCAATGCGGCGACACCTGAGATGAATACTGCACCTGCGAGCGTTAAGGCAAACTCTTTAAATAATGAGCCTGTGATACCGTCCATTAATGCCATTGGAGAATAAACGGCTGCAAGGGTGATCGTCATCGAAATAACTGGGAGCGCAATTTCTCGCGTACCAATAATTGCCGCATCAAACGGATTTTTCCCTTCTTTTACATGGCGTTCAACGTTCTCTAAAACCACAATTGCATCATCAACCACCAAGCCGATCGCTAAGATCAAACCGAGTAGGGTAAGTAAGTTGATAGAGAAACCTAACATCTGTAAGAAAAACAATACGCCGATTAAGGAAATCGGAATGGTGATAACAGGGATAATCATCGCACGGAGTGAGCCTAAGAATAGTATAATCACCACAAGTACGATAAGTGTCGCTTCACCAATGGTTTTGATTACTTCACTAATTGAGCTATTGATCGCAATGGTGCTGTCATAGAGAATCTCAGCTTTGATAGAAGCGGGTAGATTCTTTTCAATTTGTGCAAATAATGGGTAGATATTTTTTGCAACGGTCAATTTGTTTGCGGTTGCCGCAGATTCAACAGCCATTACCACGGCATCTTTACCGTTTGCGGTTGCTCGAGCAGTATCTGACGATTTATTTAATTCTACCGTAGCAATATCTTTTAATTTGATTTGTAAGCCGGCACTGGTAGTTGAAACGGTGATGTTTTCCAATTCTTCTACCGAAGGTGTGGTTGATAACACTTTGTTTTTATACACCGTGTAATAACCGTTTGCACTACCTGCGGCAGTGGATAGGTTATTGGCACTTAATGCGGATAATACGCTTGCTCCGGATAAGTTGTGCCCGGCCATTTTGTCCGGATCTAACCAAATACGTAAACCAAAGGTTGAACCGCCAAAAATATTTACGCTCGATACACCATTGACCGTAAAGAATTGTGGTTTTACCACACGGTTTAGGTAATCCGTTACTTGCGGAGATGAAAGATCATCAGAGGTAAAACGAATATACATAAATGCATCGTTTGAACCTGATGATACGCTGATTGCAGGGTCATCAATACCACTTGGTAAATTACCACGGATTGCATTTACCTTGGATGAAATATCGGATAATGCTTCTTGCGGATTGGTATTTAACTTCATTTTTGCTGTCACTGTCGTGGTACTTGGTGAGCTGGATGAAGTCATATAGTCGATGTTATCTGCCTGTGCAACGGCTTCTTCAATTTGTGACGTAACAAGTGCCTGCATTAAGCTTGCATCTGCACCTGCGTAGTTAACACTGACGGTCACAATGGAGATCGTCATTTCAGGATATTCACGCACTTGTAGCTTGCTAATAGACTGTAAGCCCAAGATCGTAATCAAAAGGCTAATACAGATAGCAAGTACGGGGCGTTTAATAAAAATGTCGGTAAATTTCACAGCTTACCCCATTACAGTTTTGTTTTTGTCGCTGGTGCAATAACCCCAACAGGTTGTACATCAGAAATTTGAATTAAGGCATTATTTTTTAAGCGTTGTAATCCACCAGTGACAATCATATCACCTGCTTTTAAGCCTTTGCTTAAATGGGAATAAACGCCGCTGCGTTCAGCTGTCGTCACTTCAACTTGTTTAGCACGATAGATTTTATTGACATCTAAACTTGGATTCATTTCAGCCATTTTAGTCACTTTAGCCTTATCTTCATCAGATAATGGTTGAAGCACATAAACAGTTTCGCCATACATGGTATAAGTGACAGCAATTTGTGGTACAACAATTTGATCATATAAGGTTGGTAATGCAACATTCAGACGAGCAAACATACCTGAAAGCAGTTTGTCTTGCCCTTCTGTAACGATAGCTTCGATATTAATCAAACCTGTTGCGGTATCGACAGCAGGATCAATCGCAGTAATCTTAGCAGGGAACGTACGAGCAGGAAGTGCATCGATGGTTGCTGTGACTTTTTGGCCGACAAAAATATCTTCTAAGTTAGTTTGCGGTAAAGTAAAGCGAATTTTCATAGCGCTTTGATCTTCTACACGTACAATTTCTGTTCCCACAGTCACATATTGCCCTACATTGACGTTCACGATACCCGCTTCACCGTCAAAAGGAGCATAAATTTGGCGACGTTCAATTTGTGCTTTTGTGGCTTCAATCGTTGCTAATAATTGATTATAGGTTGATTGTGCGTTGTCTAATTCTGCCTTTGAAGCACTGTTAGAGGCAACAAGGCTACGGTAACGGTTATAGTTTGCTTGTGCAGCAGGTAATTGCGCTTCAGTTGCTTTTAAGCTAGCACGTTCCGCACTGCTATCAATTTCAACTAATAACTGACCTTTTTTCACTTTATCGCCTGATTTGACTAACACTTTAGTCACTGTTCCGGCCGCTTGTGCACTGATCATTGCCCCTTGGTTTGGACGAATAGAACCCACAGCTGTGATTACCGGTGTCCATTCTTGACCTTTAACCGTCATTGCGGTGATTTGGCTGACGGTTTCAGGCATATTTGCTGCAGCTTCAGCTTTTTTCATTGAGATGAATTGTTGCATACCGACCACGCCACCAAACACGACGAGGACAACTAACAACGTGATCACAATTAAAAACTTTTTGCCTTTGCCTGGCTTGTTCGTTTCTGTTGTCATAGTTTCTCCATATAAAATATCTGATTAAATTGTAATAGCTTTCCAAGTCCGAAGAATTACTTCTTCTAGTACAGATTTAGGATAATTTTTACCTAATATGATCTGTTGACGCATAAGCTCCCATGCTGAGTGCATACTGATAGAAAACAATACAAAAGGCGGCAGATTAGCAATCATGCCTTGTTCTTGTCCTAACTTGATAAATCTATTCCAAACCACTTCGTCCGAGTTATGGCATTGCGCCATCATATTTTGGAATTGGGGAATAGATTCATACTGGTGGATATTTTTGACAATATCAGGATTACCTAACATAAATTGCCAAGTGTCATTCCACATTTGCCTGTATTGCTCAAATAGCGGTAGAGTCGGATCATATTTGCTATCCACAGCTCCGTGGAACGCATCGAATAGGAAAAAGATCAATTGTTTCAGTAAGGTTTCTTTATCTTTAAAATAGAGATAAATCGTTCCAACCGAAACACCGGCTTCTTTTGCAATTTTATGTGTGGAAAGATTTTGTACACCTTCTCTTGCCATCAGTACATCAGCCGCTTTTAAAATACGAAGCGCCACTTCATTTTGTGGCACATTTTGTTTAAACATAAATGTCCCGTTTAAAAGTTACTGAACGTTCGTTCATTTTACTGATAAATTTAGATTTTCGCAAAACTTTAAATTTAAGGTTTTGTAAATAATAGCATTGCGCAAACGTTTGCTTTATAATCGTTGCGTTTTTTTATTTCATTCTTATAAAGGAAAAATCAATGGCTCATCGTCCAATCCAACAAGCATTATTAAGTGTGTCTGACAAAACAGGCATTGTCGAATTTGCTCAAGGCTTAGTTCAACGTGGTGTAAAACTACTCTCAACCGGCGGAACGGCAAAATTACTCGCAGACAGCGGTTTACCCGTAACCGAAGTATCGGATTACACTGGCTTTCCGGAAATGATGGACGGACGTGTTAAAACCTTACACCCGAAAGTACACGGTGGGATTTTAGGTCGCCGAGGCACAGACGATGAAGTGATGACACAGCATGGCATTGAACGTATTGATATGGTTGTGGTGAATCTCTATCCGTTTGCTGCAACTGTCGCTAAACCAAACTGCACCCTTGAAGATGCCGTCGAAAATATCGACATCGGTGGACCAACAATGGTGCGTTCTGCGGCGAAAAATCATAAAGATGTTGCGATCGTTGTCAATAACAACGACTTTAACGCCATTCTTGCTGAAATGGATCAAAATCAAAACTCACTTACCTTAGAAACCCGTTTTAACCTTGCAATCAAAGCCTTTGAACATACCGCTCAATATGACTCAATGATCGCAAACTACTTCGGACAAAAAGTACCGCCATATCAAGGTGCTGAGGAAGAAGACATTACCCAAGTTTGCGGACAGTTCCCACGCACGTTAAACTTAAATTTCACTCGTAAACAGACAATGCGTTACGGTGAAAACAGCCACCAAAACGCCGCATTCTATGTCGAAAACGAACTCAAAGAAGCGTCTGTGGCAACCGCAGTTCAACTGCAAGGCAAAGCCCTTTCTTACAACAACATTGCCGACACTGACGCAGCCCTTGAATGTGTCAAAGAATTTAATGAACCGGCTTGTGTGATCGTTAAACACGCAAACCCTTGCGGTGTCGCCCTTGGCAAAGATAT